>NZ_JASJOU010000004.1:300000-588377 GCF_030068605.1 Xanthocytophaga agilis | reverse complement strand
GGATTGAGTTAATCTCTTTGAGTATTTCATTCTCAATACTTGCCAATCAGATACGATTGGTCAGCAAACATCTTTTTTAATCTGCGATTTTCTTCCTCCAATTCTTTGACTGGTTTTAAATCGCTGGATTCCATACCTCCATACTTCTGTTTCCAGTTATGAAAAGTAGCTTCTGAGATACCATACTCTCGTGCGATTTGAGTTACGGTCTGGCCTTGTTCCTGTTGTTTGAGAATAGAAATAATCTGTGATTCAGTAAAACGCGTCTTTTTCATACTAACCAGTGATTTAAAGTGAAAATAATCTTTTTTCTTTATTTTTCACTGGCTCACTTTATAGGGAAGCTTACACACCGATATAGGAATAGTTGAATTTATTCTGAGTGCTACAGTGGATGGAGAAAGTAGTGGAGGTCCATTTGGTTATATGAGGACATTCATTGAACACGAAGATAGAATTAAAAAGCCTCGGTTTGCCACATATGAAGAACTTGAGGAAATCTTGCAGGAAGGCTTTACGCTCTATGAGGATATAAAAAAGAATCTTTTAGAAAGCCTCACATAATAGCCTGGCTTTTACTGTATATCCATCCGACTGACCAACCATATGTATAGTCCTCAAAGTAGTAGATTGATAGAAAAAAGCTACAGTTAGTATGAATACACAGTACAGGTACATTCTTTTTGAGGTACATTTGAGTATGTCTTCTGGCTATAGAAACTTTTATACCGCCTACTTAAAATCTATTATTTTCTAATTATAACAAGTAAGTCTATTGCCAAGTCAATCAGAGTGAAGATTCAGAAGAAACGAAGTCAAATCGCTGCCCAGACAAAAATCATATGTAAATTGATACAAATTCAAAATCAGCACCGAAAAGAGTTGGAGATATTGCTAGAGGAAGAAAGAATGCAAAAATGATCTATTTCAGACCCCAATACCAGCTAAAAGCAATCACAACACTCGAATAGTTGATATAGCATATAGGAATCTATTTGTACTACACATTAGCCCTAATACTGCTACTGATCAGGTATACTATTTTGAATTGCTATAAGATTGGAGCCAGATGTATCGATCTGTGCTCAGTGGTTAATACACGAAAAGGCAGGCTCACTGAGGTTGCCTTTTTACATGTTAGCTCAGCAATACATCCGGACCTGACATGTAGTAAAAACAACAGAAGTAAGTAGAAAGACCTATTAATTCCTTTTTGTTCCAATAACGGAACTTTGGAACGAAGAGCAAATAGCCTCTATTATAAACACATTGACTATCAGTAAATTATTGAGACAGTTAAAGCATACTAAAGCACTCTGTGACTTTTTCACATGTATTGAATTTTATCAAAACCTGCAAAGCTGTAGTTTTGTATAGGATGAAATGAGCATATATTCTGGAAAAATATATATTTTAGTAGTATATCTGAAAAAGCTATTAGTGTTCTAATAGCTTTTTTTTATTTGTTTGTTTCTTAGTAAAATATGTTATTCTGTCGCTCAACAAAGCAGAAGCTTTCTCCTCCAATTGCAGAGCCTGTAAAAAACAGTAAGCTTTCGTAATCCATCTACTAAACATCTGCTTTTCAGTGTATTTTTTTATGTATCTATTTATACTAACTTGCGTATACCAAATTCAATTATCGAATACTTATAGTAAATCACTAGCAACAATGGACAAAACAGAACGCCTCGCAATGCTGCACAAGAAAATGATTGCAGAAATACTCGATTATGCAATTATCTTACTGGATCTTGATGGGACCATTTTGACATGGAATAAAGGAGCTGAAAAGATTAAAGGCTACAAAGAAGACGAAATCATTGGCCAGAATTTCAGACTATTTTACATGCCTCAGGATAGGCAAGCCGGCTTACCCGAACAACTTATTGAACTAGCCATAAAAGAAGGCCGTGCCCGTCATATAGGCAGACGTCTGAAAAAGGATGGTACTATTTTTTGGGGTAGCATACTTATTACGGCCCTGCATAACGAAGACGGCCAGGTGATTGGGTTTACCAAACTGACCCGTGAAATGAATGACAATGAAACCTATTTGAATTAAGCCTGCCAGAACAATTAATTCTGGGCCTGATTAATTTTCTCCGAAATCTGCTTTAGGATCTGAACATAGTCATCCATTGATTCGGGTTTTTGAAAAAAAGCATTTCCTCCCAATTGCATGAATCTGTCTAAAATGGGGGGAAAAATGGTCGTTGAAAGACCAATAAAAGGCAATTGTTTATACTCCATCGTGGCACGTAGTTCTGCCAGGGTAGTAATGCCATCTTTTACAGGCATATTAATATCACTCAATACAAAAGAAACAGGCTTCCCCTGCGCATACCTCTCCTTTAAAAAGTCGATGACATTTTGCCCATTGGTTACAAAATGACAATGCCAGTCTGGAAAGTATTGTGTAAAAATCATTTTCAGTACTTCTACATCATCCAGATCATCTTCCGCTACCAATACAAATAAACCATTCTCCATTACCTCCAACAGTTAACTTTTGCATTTTTCTACCTATAAACATACTCTCTACTAGTGAGTAGTACGTTCGTTTCTTAAATGTATGTATACTAGCTATAGGAACAAAGGAACGCTAAGAAAACCTACTTATTTTGTTGCTTAAGAAGGAAGCGAAGATAGGCTGGAATCATATTGCTGCAATATGTATAGTATAATATACCATCAAATGAGTTGTGTATATGTGGCTGATCCAGTCATTATATAATCCCAACTGCTCTTTCTGCATACATACAAAAGCACCTACGTACTACATAGGTGCTTTAATAACTTAGCCTCGTATAAACGTAATTGTTTATACTAATGCCGTAGTTTATGTATAGCATAAATTTTCACCAAGGCAGGTTACTACACTTAATCAAATTTTAATTTCTGGATTCAGTATCTTCTGTCTTTCAATTTTACTCACACTAATCTGTCAACAGAAGGTATTTTAATAGCAGATGTACCCTTAAGTCAAATAAATGACTTTTCCAGATTATATCGAATCAATGTTGACAATGATCCTTTGGGAGTTACATCTGTAATATGCTTGATTTTGTATCCTTCCTGAAGCGCAGCTTCCAGTTCTATATACGATATAAAGGCAGGAGTCTGGTTATATAACTCTTCTAAACCACATACCCGAATCGTAATGGTTTTCTCTTTCATGAGTAACGGGTTTGTTTATACTAAAAAGTTAATCATAAAAGAAGTCAAACATGAGATTGCCAGCCATTTGCCTGAATCATCCATTAAAACCAGATTCCCGGTTTTTATATCACAGGTAAGGCACCTCCATCTACCGAGTAAATGGCACCCGTAATATAGTGTGCATCCGAAGAAACCAAAAATCCTACTATGTTGGCAATATCCTCGGGTTCAGCCATTCTACTTAATGGAACATTGCCTACTTTATCCATCATAGATTGATAAGCCTGATCTACCGTTATATTTGACGTTTTCGCTATATTTTCGATGAACTCTTCCATCAAAGGTGTTTTAACAACCCCAGGAGCCACCACGTTTACACGTATTCCTTTTGTACCCACCTCACTTGCCAATGCTTTACTGTACGCATTTAGTGCTGCTTTTGCAGCCGAATACGACATAGTCAAATCCCAGATGGGCTGTTTGGCGGCACCTGTAGAGATATTAATAATCACACCACTATTTTGGGCTATCATAGTTGGTAATAATGCTTTGTTGATGCGTACAGCTGCCATCAAATTCAATTGAAACTCAGTGTTCCAGTGTTCATCCAGCAGTGTATTATACCCTCCTCCAGGGCTTAGGTTTGCACCTGCATTATTTACAATAATGTCTATTTTGCCATACTTCTCAAGTATTTCCCTGGCAATGATTTCTGCACTTTCCGGCAGAGAATGATCTGCCTGAATGAAATGAGATCCGACTTTCACTTTGGGTTCGCTGCGTGCTGTTACAATAACCTGTGCACCCAAATCACTAAGTTTAGCAACAATTGCTTTTCCGATACCTTTTGTTCCACCGGTGACCAATGCAATCTGGCCTTCTAACGTATTATACATACTGATCTGTTTTAAAATGAGTTGTAAAAGTAAACTCATTACTTTACTTTTGAAAGTAGTTACACGAATGTGAAGTAATACCATAAAGTAAAGCAATAAACAAAATCAACTATTTATGAATGAAAAAAAGATAAAAAAAAGCGAAGAGCGGTGTACACTTCAGGAAATTCTGGATGTCATTGGCGGAAAATGGGCTATGTCAATTATCTATGCTTTGTTTCCGGGAAAAAAGCGATTCAGTGAGTTAGAACGTATGATTTCCGGCATCAATACCCGGATGTTAGTCAAAGAATTAAAGAATATGGAAGAAAACAAGATTGTAACCAGAGAGGTTTTTGCAACAGTTCCCCCTACGGTAGAATATACCTTAACAGAAAAAGGAAAAAAGCTGGAACCTATCATTAATGAATTATATAAATGGGGATTAGAGTATGTTGGGTAGTATTTTTATCCAGGTTTAGCCCTAAGTATTGCATAACAACTATAAACCAGGTAGCAAATACTACTAACATCGAGTGGCGCGCTCCCTTTGGCAATGAACGCTAGTAGACATAAGCATGAAAGCGATGACACTACATAAGTCATCCCGAATTTTGAGTAGAGAATGTCTCATTGAGAAAGTAATAATAAATGTCACAAAGAGAGCAAAGATGACTTTAATCGCAAAAGGAGGTGTAGGTGCGTAGGGAGTCTTTTCTCCGCGAGGTCGGGCTTTGGCCTTGTGGAGAGAAGGATCGGCGGAAAGTATTCTTTTTTGCCTATCACGCCGTGGCGTGATAAAAAAGTAACAAGGCGATAAGAAGAGATATGTCCTGGACTATAAACTAACTCAGAAAGAGAGAGTAATTCTCAAATATACCCAAGCCCACACTTTCAAAAGCATAGGCTTGGGTTTTATTCAAATCTTAACTTCGGGATGACTCATGTTGTAATAAAGGCCATTTCTGGCTTACTATCATGTATGAATTAGTCGATAGGCTCCCATAGCTGAACCTTATTTCCTTCACTGTCAAGAATATGAACAAATTTGCCATAGTCAAACGTCTCAATGTTATCTACAATGGCTACCCCTTCCTTTTTCAACTCTTCAACCAGTGCTTCCAGATTTTCAACCCGGTAGTTAATCATAAAATCCTTGTTTGAGGGGGCAAAGTAGTTAGTTGTCTGCGGAAAAGGTGTCCATTGGGTCTGAGCCTTCTTTGAACTATCCGGACCTTCATACCACTCAAAGGTAGCTCCGTATGGATTGGTTTCTAATCCCAGATGTTTTTGGTACCACTCTGTCATTTTTTTAGGGTCTTTGCATGTAAAGAATACACCCCCAATACCTGTTACTCTTTTCATTTTACTAGTATGATTGGTTGTAACTGTGATAGATTTAAAAGCGAAACCGAGGTAAAAAGTTGAGATAAGTATAAAAGTCAACAGTAATGTTTTCTTCATAGATGCCAGGTTTGTGTAGTATAGTAGGTTGTATTCTCCCTTACTATCGCTGCACTCTCGAAATATAGTGGCACCATTCAGCTTGCAGGAGTTAGCTGAATAAGTAGTAAGGCTCTGCGGAAAGTGGATAAAAGTGGAAAGTAGATGTAGTAGCCGGGATTGAGAAAAATGCCTTGTGACTCCTTGCACATCAAAGTTACAAAAAGGCAAATGCATACCAAATACATCCTTACTTTTTATAAGAATCTGGTTTCTGGTTTATTTTATGATTTAATGCCTTTCTACAATGTATAGTTGGTCATAGATACTCTGGTAATAATAGTAACAACCCCATGCTTACAGGCAATTTAAATTTCCTGTAAGCATCTCAGCGATGGTCCAAACCGATAGAAAGCGTATAAAAGTAATTCCCTTTGGATTTATAAGTGGCATTACAAAAATATGTGGAAGAAATAAACTGGACGAAAACAACAAATAGTAGGCACACTATTTTACTAGTATACAGCGGTTTATGTTTCAACACCACTGGTTAAGATCGAAAAGCATGTCGATCATTGACATGCTTTTTTTATGAGATCTTTACATCGTGCGGCGGTACATGTCAATAGATAGATACACATCGGCACTGATTCTGGTCAAGTCTTCTACGGATCTCTCCTGACAGGAATGATAGTCGTCCATTACAGCATGCGCACTTTCCAGACTAGTCAGTATGCGTTTGTGTACCAAATGGATCAGAGATTGATCCGGCGGTAGTATGCATCTCTTGATAGTTTCACAAGCTGCCCAGATAAGCGCCTGTAGCCTAACTGGTATATGATCTTCTGCTATACAGGGAGTCAGCTTTTCAATTTCTTCGAGAATTGCGACCAATGCTTTCTGTTTTTCCGAAGCCGAAACAGGAATAGAAGTTGTATACATAGTTTTCATTGTTTTGTATGTGTAGAAAAGAATATGATTTGTACAAAGGCCTAAGGACAGGACCAAAAAGCCAGACACATGGATACCTGCCTGCGTTTCATAGTACCCTTTACGTTAACCTTAATTGCTGACCTCTAATCTTAGACATAGAGATAATAAAAAAACAATACCAACAAAAATATAAAACTCTGTATACCAACTGCATAAACTACATATCACTGTATTTCTGTAGTACTTGTTATCTGCATTTGCCAAGCAAATCAATAATCTAAGAATTTCATTAAAGCACTTCTTTGCCCGATCTGTACATAACAATGCATTTTTCCAACTGAGATAGACAGTTCCTGATACTACCAGTTGGTACAGTGTATCGATAATATTACTACTGGAAAATACCTATTGCCAGGCTTCTCTTCGGCAAATACTCAATTTTCAAAAACAGTACTTATTCTCTACATAATTACCACTCTTTACTCTATCTTTGTCTAGTTTACACTTTATCGCTTATCCTTTATTTAGATGCTATGAGCCACAAAATAGATCTGGCATTTATAAACTCCCGCCCACTTCGGGATGAAACAAGCAGACAGCTCTATGATCAGATGCGTAACAGTTCTGCATGGATGAAAAAGACTGTCTCTGCGCTGGAAGACCTTATCTATTCTCAGGCTGTAGATCCTGTTCAGTCTCTTATTTATTTTCATTCACAGTTCGATGAGTTAAGAGCACAATTCACGCTGGCACTAAATACAGGTGATCACCCCCCCCTTCAGGGCCGTTCGCTCTACCTGGTATTCCTGTTACACAGACAATCTACTCCTTACGGAAAGCATTCAGATTCTAATTACCGATTTCGCACACCCGAAACCGTATCTGTAGCCATTGCCGATGAGATAGCTCACCACTGGAATATGGAAGAAGAAAGTGAAGAGTATCAGTTAAACCTGGATAGCATTATCACCGACTGGCAACGGCTACTTCGGGCTAACACGAATGAAAATCAGCGGCTAATAAATTTTACAGTATCCATACAAGAAGCTTTATCGGCCTGAAGTTCCGTGCGTTTTATTTTCAGCTAGCTTTCTGGTTTCTACCCTCCTGAAAGTATCATTCCTCTACCCTGCTCTTTCCCCTCTTTGTCCTTCTGAAAGAATCCCACTCTTCCTGTGTATGGAAGTAGCACTCTTTCTTCCTGTACATCTGAAAAAGTCAACCTCCCTCCTTGTCTTCCTGAAAGAATCACTTACTCTCTCCATTTTCTGAAAGAATCTTTCTCCTCTCTGCCCCTCCTAAACGATGAGTACATCTTTTTGAAAAAAGCACTCGTTGGTTCTCCTCTTTCCTTTTTGGTGTCCTGAAAGAATCACACTCTTTTGCTACCCTTCTGGAAAGAAATTCTCCCTCTCTCTGTGCTTCTGAAAGAGCACAGAATTAAAGAGAGATTTTCTGACTTAGTAACAGCATATACAATCTGTAACAATACTTTTTTCAGCAGAAAATAATGTTACCAGAAGCTATTCTATTATATGACAGGCATACTATTTTAATGCTATATACCATATTCGTGATGGGCCAGATGTATTTTCTGCGCTCAGTGGTAAATACTAAAGAAAAGGCAGACTCAGTGAGTTTGCCTTTTTATAATCTAGCTTAAAGCAGTGGCTTTGCTAATCTGTATACAGCTGGTATAATATACAACTAGTTAAAAAGCAAATACAAACACTTTTTTTACTTTCTGGTATACTCACTGTTTTATTCTATTTAGCGTAAAAAACGGTAGAGTTTCCCGTTATAGTCAAAGTGAGAGTATAAAGAATAAGTACTACAGAGCTAAAAAGGGATAAAGGCTAAAATTATGCTATGCTATGGTAGATGTAGAGAAACGAGTAGCGCTGCAAAGACTGCTACGGAAAATTGAGGATTTCGAAAATAACATTGAAAATTTCCAGGATCAGGAGTTCCTGCTCCGTATTATTGATCAGGCTCAGGAAGAAATTGAAGCCACAGACCACTTACTGGCCAAAGTGAAAGCCATTGAATTTCTGGATAATGCAAAGCTATTAACCCAGGCTTATGCAGAAAATGCAATGAAGAATGTAGACGAACTCATTGACATTACCAATAAGGTATATGTTACCATTGATGCCTATATGAATCTACCTCTCAGCAAAAAAGATAACAGCCTTTCATGACGCAGTACTAAACCAGTAATGCCACCATTTTACATGAGGCTGTTAGCATACGATAGACATAAGCTACTATCCTGTCTGGACTTTAGCTTGCAATCGGTTGTTTGCAAACAGACCAATAGGTAAGAATAATCTCTATCAGGTTTTTCAGGTCGTTATAGTCAAAAGGTGTCTCAAACACACCCTGAAGTGCAAGACTGGCATAGCTATCTACAAGGACAGTGTTTGAAATGGCATTAGACATAAAAATAAATGGAATGCTTTTAATTTTTAGCTGGGGCTGAGTATCTATCCGCTTTTTAAATTCTACTCCATTCTCAACAGGCAGAATCATATCACAGATAATCAGAAACGGCGTAGGGCCACCGCCAGTCAGATACTCAAATGCAGCAGCGGTACTAGTAAAATATAATCTTTCACGAGTGGTATTCAACTCCTGAAAGATCTTTTCCAGTATAAACTGTTCGTCATCGTCATCATTGACAATCACAATAGGACCGGGTGGTACAGTTTGCGAAAACTTCATAGATAAAAAGGTTTATGACACACAAAAGCCAGTAAAAATATCTGTACCTGAATAAGCTAGAACCTTCTGGCAGAATAACAAATAAGTGTAAAAAATCAAGCCTCAAGAGAAGCCGGCACAGATGGCCTGCCCGTCATTATCCAGAATATAGCCCTCTGACATGCCAGAAGACGAGATATTCATTACATAAAGAGAATACGTCTTTTACTCGAAAAAATATGACCCGGCTGATGAGTTATAAGTTTCTTTTACAAAAAAGTTAATAGTATAGAAAATAAGTGTTACCTTTACATCTCATGAGATCATCCCTTGTCAAGTCAGGTACTATACTGATAACTCTGTGTAAATACTACCTCTTTCTTCGTTTGTAGTTACCAAAAGTTATCTGTTTTCAGTTGCTATCCTTCAGTATCCAATTACAAGGTTTACACTTCACCCTTCATATATACTGAGAACTGGTGTATCGCTACACGGCTATTGGTATGGCTACTAATTATTATTTTACCGAATACATGCGTACTATTCTGATTATAGACGATGATCCGGAAGATCGATTTCTTCTGGAAATTGCCTTCTCTGAAAATACGATTGCCAACCCACTGGTGTTTCTGAAAGATGGTATCGAGCTGATGCAATATATCGATACACAAATGGATACAAACATCCCCGCCTTCATTCTGATGGATCTGAACATGCCACGTATGAATGGCAAACAAGCATTACAATGGATCAAATCGGACTCCAGATTACGGTGTATTCCTGTACTGATTTACTCCACCTCCGACAATGCACTGGAAGTGGGTGAATGCTATCAGCTTGGAGCCAATGGCTATATAGTAAAGCCTTCTGAATACGATGCACTGGTTGCCCTGGTTAGTTATCTATATACCTTTTGGGTGCAAATGGCTTTATTACCTGTAGCATTAAGCAAAAAATAAGGATAGTACCATAGATGGTAATTTGGGTAAGGATTTCTTCACAGAAACCTTTTTGAAATTAATCGGACTGAAACAGACAGGCTACCCTAAACCATCTTCTGATTCCGGGGAGTGTATCATCTACTTTTATACTGTTGTGAGGTATAGATTTTTACCAGTTTCTTTTGTACTATGTAAATCTTTGCTAAGATTATAACTAATGAATTATCCTTCACTTTCTATGAATGGCCCTATTCTCATTGTAGAAGATGATGAGGACGATCAGTTTATTTTTAATAAAATCTTCAGTGAATTACAGATAGCAGATAAAATAAAATACTTCACGAACCCAGCTAAAGCACTGGCATTTTTAAGAGAAGATCCCTGCCAGCCTTTCCTGATTATCTGTGATATCAACTTGCCGGTAATGAACGGACTCGAATTTAAAACAGCAATTGATCGGGACCCAATTCTGAGAGCTAAAAGCATCCCTTTTGTTTTCCTTTCCACTTCCACTGCCCGAAAAATGGTGGATAAGGCCTACAAAGAATTGACTATTCAGGGATATTTTCAAAAAAGTGATGATTACGAAGACCTGAAGCATCGACTCTGCTCTATCCTGGATTACTGGCAACACTGTCAACATCCTAATTCACCATAAAGAAAAACCTCGTTTTTTCAGGTTGTATAGCAGGAAAAAGCACATTTATACACTATATAGACATTGGATAAATGGAATGGCACATAGCTTCTCTGGAATAGGATCAAGTTCTGAAAGGGTAACGGGTAGCTGTTTTCAGGGCTCTTTTCCTGCGTCAAATACGTGTTTGTTAAATTGCGTATTTACACTCTTTCAGGAATGCATGCGAATAGTAAAATTTGTATTCCTGAAGCTACAAGATAATTGGAAGATATTTTTCTGTAACCAACTACTTACAACCTGTTAATTTCCAGAAATTAGTAACCATAATTTCCTGTGTACACATCTGGCAAACCTTCACCTTCTTTACAGAAAAGTCTTTCTGAACAAGAAAGGCTTTTTATGTTTTGTGCTCTGCTAAAACCGACCTCTTTACTCATTCTCATTGCCAATCTCTAATTCAACTACATGTACCCCAATGCGCACGATTTTAATTGCACATGACAAGAAGGAAAACCCGTCTTTGTTACAGATGGCCTTTACAGAAAGTAATATAAACAATCCTATCTTCTTTTTTACCAATGGATTGGAATTGACACATCATCTGGTAAAGTCACTTACCCAAAGGCAATCCCTGCCAGCCTTTATTCTGCTGGATTTGAATATGTCACAGATAGATGGTAAAGCGACAATAAAAGAACTAAAGTCCAATTCGGTAGTAAAGTCAATACCTGTTGTTGTCTTTTCTACTTCCAGTGCACAAAAAGATATTGCAGATTGCTACGACCTGGGTGCAAACAGCTATCTGATCAAACCGGATAGCTTCACGAAACTGGTAGAAATGATTACCCAAACATGTACCTTCTGGCTTGACATAAACTGTGGCCAATAAACTACTGAAAAATACATGCTGTAAGGGTTTATTTACGAAATCTGCTAGCAGGTCTCTGCCTTTATTTTTGTGTAGTTACCCGGTAAAGTAGATGCGCTGTAAACAGTATGTCCTGTCTGAGCATACCATTGATTGTTGTAATTCATTTGGAGATGAATGTTGGTATAGGAAAACCCGAAAATGAAAGATACGGACACCTGACTTTAGTACACTGGCTTTCCATATTGCTAAAATCTGTTTGCTTCTTACTAAGGAGCAAATCTTTCGCTTTATTAATACGCAAAAAGTTGAAATACGATACACGCCACCCTGTGAGACTTAAAGTCAACAGGCTAAACATATTTCCTGGTGAAGATCATTCAACTATCACAAAAGGTTGGCAGTAAGAAAAAATTCGGGGAATTTTATCCCTCTAATCTTACACAGAGAGAAACTATCTTTTTTTCAATTGTACTTCAGAAATAGTAACTTTATACAATTTAGTAAATTACACTACTCTTTGTTAATTAAAAAAATATGAGTCATTTTACTACAAAAGATGCCATAGACTATATACAACAAAGTATCATAAACCGTTTCTTCGAAGGAAAATCAGAAAGCTTTACCCATCAGGATTTACGTGCTATCAACACAATCAATGCCGTCAGTAAAGAGTTGCCTGTTATCTTAGTTTTGATAAAAGAGTATGCATTACAGAGCATTACCACTATTAATCCAAAAGTACTAGAGGAGATTTACACCTCCATCCAACAAAGAAGGCAAGCTGAGTCCAAAATTTTAAGTCCTCAGGACAACGTACTGATAAAGAGATACTATATTGAAATTATTAAAGCATATAGCACCCATAGTATTAACTTGCCCGATCTACTATCTGCATTATAAAATACTCATCTTTTGCTGTACTAACCTCTACACACAGATAGTATATCTGGATTTAGTTTACACCATTTTCGAAAATGGTGTGCCCTATTTTATCTACATAAATCCGCTTTGTAGCTAGCAATTCGTAGAACCTTATCTTGTCCCATAGCATTTTCTATTTTGAGTGTTTCAGGGAAAATCTATTTTTTTCCGCTCCTCCCCACTTTTTCCTCCTCCTGAAAAAAACACATTTTCTCTATTCTTTTAGAAGTATTACTCTCCTCCCTGTCCTTCTGAAAGAATATGTTGACAAATAGAGTAATCTCTGTTCTGAGCAAAAAATATATTCAGCATCCATAGGCCGTCTGCCTTGCCACGCCTGTCCCGACAACGGCCTGCCACGCTAAGGCGTGGGCGGGAAGTAGGACAGAGAGTTCCATCTTCCCCTGATTGTATATTATCCCTAAGCTGAACGCTTATCCTGTCCCATATCTTTTATGGAGATGCAGACAAATTTTGGTACAAAGAGAGTTGATATGCCTTCAATCGTGGATGGTGTGTAGGTGTGTTGGGATAAAAATTCTGCGGGCCTAGCGTTGGCTCTGAGCGGCGAAGCTTTGGATTTTTTCGTCCTTTTTTGCGGCTGGCACACATCCTGGCCCAACAAATTCTCATTTGTTGTCCTCTTTTGGACAAGCAAAAAGTAGGAGGTTAGTGGCAGAATAAAGAACAGGAAGCTGAAACAACATAGTTGACAAGCAGCCCCTATTCTTTAACTTCTACAAAAGAGACGGGACACGATAAGGTGGACGCTTGCGCCAGTGACTTCTTATCTACAAACCGCATTTCCGGAAAAGTCCATAACTCTCTCCCTATAATCAGATTAGTTGTTGACAAAAGCATAGGTATAGCTTTTTAGTATTCCTCCTGTGTTGATTCTATTTTATGCAATATGACTCTTTACCAATGAATAATTATTCTCCGCTTTCTATAAATGGCCCTATCCTCATTATAGAGGATGACGCTGATGATCGGTATATTTTCGATCAGGTGTTTAAGGAACTAGAGATTGCATCCAGGGTAAAATATTTCATTAATGCTGTCAATGCTATGACTTTTCTGAAAGAAGATCCCACTCAACCCTTTATTATAATCTGCGACATCAATTTACCAATAATGAATGGACTGGAGTTTAAAAAGGAAATTGACCAGGATGAACATTTGAGGGCAAAGAGTATACCCTTTGTATTTTTCTCTACCTCTATTGAGAAGAAAACTGTGGAGGAGGCTTATAGAAAGCTAACAATTCAGGGATATTTTCAAAAAAGCAGTGATTACGAAGAACTGAAGCGACGACTCTACTCTATCTTGGATTACTGGCAACATTGCCAGCACCCTAATCAATAATAAAGAGCAGTGTGATCACTTATTGAGCTTACTATATACTTTGATTTTTAAAGAGGTAGTATCAAGTTTTTTAGAAGTAGAGGCAAACCGACTGTTACTACGCCTGAATGAGGCAATAGTCTATTATGTATGTACCCTAAAACTCTTTAAGTACCTCTAACCATCTGAGCAATGATACTATGTGTTTGTATGTATTTAATTACCTATGTAAATGAACCTATCTGAAAGCCTGAAAAACGGACCAATTATTATCATTGAAGATGATCAGGACGATCATTTCTTAATGGAAAATGTATTTACAGAATTACAAACGCGAAATCAACGGCTCTACTTTACAAAAGGCATAGATGCGCTTCAGTATCTGCAAACAACAGATCAAATCCCTTTTCTGATTATTTGTGATCTCATGCTACCTCAGCAGAGTGGAATTGACCTTAAAAAGCAAATTGATCAGGACCCTATACTCAGGCAACGCAGCATTCCGTTTGTATTTATGTCTACTTCTTTTAGAAAGGAACTGGTTTCCAAAGCTTATCTCGAATTAACGATTCAGGGTGTTTTCCAGAAACCCAACGATTATGATCAACTAAAGAGAACGCTGGATCTGTTAATCGGGTACTGGTCAGTTTGTGAGCATCCTGAGCCTATGCATAACTAGAGCTATAAACTCAAAAAGATAAGTAGACACTGATTATGAGTTATCCCAAATTTGAAGGAAGGTTGTCATAAGAAGTAATAAAAATTGCCACAAAGAGAGCAAAGATGACTTTACTCGCGAGTGGAAGTGTAGGTGCGCAGGAAGTCTTTTCCCACAAGTTGGCTCTTGGCCATGTGGGGGAAGGATTGGAAAAAGTACCAAGCCGTAAATAGAGTGATGAAAGAGACAATGAATAAACTCAGAAAAGAGATTTCTCAAAAAGTAACCCAGGCCCATACTGTCAAAAATACAGGCTTGGGTTTTACTCACATCCAATATTCGGGATAACTCCATACAATGATTTTAGAGTTACTTTCTTTTAGTATAACTTTCAGTAAAAGTAAACGACTAAAGGCTTTCTTGTGACTGTGTTACAGGTAAAGAAATGATAAATGTTGCCCCCTGATCTTTTTGGGATATAGCAAAAATGCTTCCCTGATGCCGTTCTACAATTTTCTTACAAAGTGCCAGGCCTAATCCCGTTCCCTCATACTCATCCTTGGAGTTGAGCCGGGTGAAGGTATTGAATATCTTTTCTGCATTGTCATCCGTGAAGCCGATTCCGTTATCCGCAACCTGAATCCTGACAAAATCGCCATTCGTTGTTTCAAAAGAAGAAGTAATGCTGATTACAGGCTTTTGATCTTTTTTGGAAAACTTAAGTGAGTTGTTGATCAGATTATAAAACAGCTGGTAAATTAATACCGGTGCACCCTGAATAACAGGAAGTAAATCCCAGGTAATAACTGCGTCCTTTTGTTGAATTAACAGTTCAAGATCTGTTACAATATTTATCAGTGTTTGATTGAGGTCAATAGCTTCAATAGGCTGTTCGTTTGCATTAAGCTTGGAATAAGCCAATACCCCGTCTACCATCGAAACCATCCGGTTTGTTGCTGTCTGTATTTTTTCCAGAAATGCTTTTCCCTGTTCAGGTATAGTATGGCTGTATTCGTCTTGTAGCCGGCCAGTGAAAGTCTTGATCTTTCGGACAGGTTCTTTTAAATCATGGCTGGCCACATGAGCAAATTGTTGCAGATCCTCATTTGATTTATGAAGAGACAAGTTGAGCTGCTGTAGTTCCAGCGTACGTTTTTTCACTTCTGCCTCCAGAATAGATGCCTGTTCACGCGCGATGTGAATATCTGTGGTAGTACCAAACCACTTGATAACTTCCCCTTCCTGATTCCTTTGGGGTATACCTCTGCTTAAATGCCACCGATAGGTTCCGTCTTTGAGCTGAATCCGATGTTCACACTGAAAGTTCTCACCTGTCCGGCTTGCTGCATTCCATAATGATTCAGTTCGGCTCAGATCCTCTGTATGCACCATTCCTTTCCAGGTCCAGTTGCCATCAGGTAGTTTTTCAGCACCTTTAAATTCAGACAGACGGTTATTAAAATAAAGTACCTCCAGATTGGGACCGGCTACCCATGCCAGTTGGGGTATGGCATTAGCCATTTCATTAAGTGCTTGTTCACTCTCCTTAATTTTCCGATGAGCTCTGACCTGCTCTGTTACCTCAGTAGCCACCACCATAATGCCAATGGTGTTGTCATCAATGTCCTTTAACGGTGAATAGATAAAGTTGACATACATTGTTTCCTGCTTTCCATGACGTAAAAGCAATAACTCCTGTTCATACCCTGTATAAGTCATTCCTGTATCCATTACCTGTTGTAAAAGCTGATCAAAACCCTGTTCTTTTACTTCCGGTAACGCATCCCACAAAGGCTTCCCAACAAAGGATTCTCTTTCTTTTCCAATCAGCTGCAAATAATTGTTATTCACGATATCGACAATCCGGTCTGGCCCCAGCAGGACTGCAATGCTAACTGGTGCCTGCATAATCAGGCTGCGAAAACGATTTTCGCTTATTTCTATTTTCTTTCGGCTCTGAACCGTTTCCGTCACATCAAGTGCAAAGTTTAAAATCCCCTGGATCTGCCCTTTGATATCATACCAGGGTTGATAAATAATATTCAGGTATTTCTCGACTAGCTTTCCGTTTTCATCCAGAAAGTCTACATGGCGCTCGTTGAGTATAATTGACTTTCCATTTTGGTAAACCTCATCAAGCATCTCGAAAATTCCCTGTCCTTGTAATTCCGGCAATGCCTGCCGGATGGTCATACCTGTAAAATCCTTATTACCAAAGATTTCCTTGTTTTTGGGATGGAAAAATTCATACCGGTGCTCAGGACCTTTCAATACATTAATCAAGGCGGGAGCCTGCAAGAAAAGCTGATAAAACTGCTGCTCTGTTTCACGACGAACCTGATTAATACGTATCTGATTGCTAACCCGGCCAATGAGTTCTTTAGCAGAAAAAGGCTTTACCAGATAATCATCCACCCCTGCATCCAAACCTTCTACTTTCGCTTCTTCACCGGCTCGGGCAGAAAGAAAAATAACCGGTATATTTTTAATCTCCGGATGATTCCGTATTTGCCTCAACAGCTCAAAACCATCCATTTTTGGCATCATAATATCAGATAACACCAGTTCAGGTTTAAAACGCAGAATCTTTTGAAGAGCGTCCTCGCCATTGATAGCAGTAAGGACTGTAAACCTATCTGATAACAGACGTTCCACATATTCCCGCATGTCAGCATTGTCATCAGCCAGCAGGATTTGGCTTTTATAGCTCTGAGAAGAAGAAACAGCAGAACCAGTGATGGCAGCAAGATATTTCGGATCATCCGCTTTCTGATTTTCCGTACTTTGTTCTTCAGATGGTAAAGTCTCTTCAGTGGGTAACCATTTCCATGCCTCCTGCACAAAAGCTTCTGAATGTATGGTACCCGTATGCCATGCGCTATCCGGAATAATTCCCCCTTCCAGCAATGGATCTATTGCTACTATCTTGTCTGCAGGAAGATGATCTTTTCCAACGGGAATGGTAATCGTAAAGACAGAGCCAGAGCCTACTTTACTTTGTACTGTGATCGAACCATGATGTAGTTTAACCAGTTCTTTCACCATTGCCAGACCGATACCTGTCCCTTCCTGGCTTCTTCCTTCGTGATTTTCGATTCGGTGAAAGCGGTTGAAAATTTTATCCAGTTGATCGGGTGCTATACCTATCCCTGTATCTGCTACACTAACCTGAATCTGATTACCTATCTGTCCGATATGCAGGCTAATGGTTCCTTCCTGGCTGTACTTAAATGCGTTGGATAACAGGTTAAGGATAATTTTTTCCCACATATCTATATCTACATACACATCACTGACAATCGGATCCTGGATGACGGTAAGCTGCATGCCTGCCTTTTCGATAGCAGAACGAAACACACTGGCCAGATCTTCTGTTAGAGTACCAATGTTTACCCTGCTAAATCTACCCTCCACTCTTCCGGCTTCAATTCTGGAAAACTCGAGCAACGTATTGACCAGTTTCTGCATCCGCAATATGTTCCGGTAGGCAACCTCCATGCGTGCTTTATTTTGGGGTAAGGTAGCCGGATCATTCAATGTGTCTTCAATAGGCCCTAGCAGCAATGTGAGTGGCGTTCTGAACTCATGGCTGATATTGGAGAAAAAGGTTGTTTTAGCCCGGTCAATTTCTGCCAGTGCTTCTGCCTTTTGTCTTTCTTCTTCCAATGAAAAGATCGTATGCAGCACCGCAGTAAATGTACTGACAATAGCTTCTACAAAGGACTGATAGTCATCATCAAAACGATGGCGAGCACTTAATCCGCACACTAAAAAGCCATTAATGATTCCACTGTTAGCTCGCAAAGGAACAATGTAGCCTTCTGTTGTTTTTTCTGGCCAGTAGCCTTTGGGTACTTCTGAAAAATAGGCATCTATCGTATCAATGTAAAGAGGTTGGCCTGATTGCACAATTTGCTCAAAAGGCCAGGGCTTTTGTTGAAAAGTCAGTTCTTTATCCATCAGTGTGGTAAATTGGAGCACGGCATTCCCTGCAGAAAAGTCATTGCCTGCGGATGACATGCTGTCTGCAGAAAGTGTATACACAGAAGCAAAAGGAATATCTATAGAGGCTTCTTTTAGAAAGGCCATTCCTTTTTTAAAAACGTCTTCGGATGTTTTACAGGCTGCAATGTGTAGGGAGAGCCTCTTCAGAAATGTATTCCGTCTTTCACTGATAAGTCGGTAAGTAGTTTCACTGACAGCATTAAAAACACCCTCTATCTTTCCTGTCTCTCCATAGATGGGTGTAAAGGTAAAATCAAAATAGCACTCTTCTGTATACCCATGGCGCTGCATAGGAAGCAGTGCATCCTTGGAGCCTCCCGGCTCACCCTGAAAAGCTTTTTTAAATTGTGGCTCTATGTCTTGCCAGATTTCAGGCCACACTTCGATAGCCGGCCTGCCCAATGCCCAGGGATGTTTGATACCAGGAATAGGACTCCAGGCATCGTTGTAAAGCAAAGTAAGTTCTTTCCCCCAATAAATGGCAATCGGGAAGTTGGAGTTTAAACAGATACTTAAGGCAGATCGCAAACTTTGCGGCCATGTCTGTACCAAACCCAACGGGGTTTTTGACCAGTCGTATTCCCGAATAAGCTGTCCGCTTTGTCCACCACCAGACAAAAACCCAGGGACGCCAGAGGGGGCTATGTGAATTAGTGGCTCCATCCATATATGAAAAAAGAAGATGCTACAATAAGACTTAGTCGATACGAATTACAACCTGTATGCTGGAAATAGCATATTAGTAAAAGTATGCCTAAATTCAGATATCTGATACCCATCCCAATACTGTATCTGTTCAAAGTCTCAGGCAGCACATCCTTGTATTGTATAAATACCTAGTGCGGTAGAAATGAATGATATGAAACAGATCAACAGTTTAAAAGTATCTGCGGTAATACCAACCTCAGTATAAATGCATTATAGGGTTATTACAGGAATCAGAAAGAAAAAGAACATCAGAGCTTGCCTTCACTCCGCTAGTACAGATGTGGTTAATACTTATTTTTAAAAAAGCGTATTTATACCTGCGCCTGATGGAAATTGCTTCTGATGACAACTGCCATTAGGTAGCCTCGGAAAATCGGATCATAGTCTCTCTTAGCGTTCCCTACGTGTGCATCTCTCCGTACTGAATATACCTCTTCCAGCATATCATCCTAGCAATGAATTGGATGTATTTGTAGATGCTTAATTATCACTATCAGGTTCAGTATGTATATGATGTGGCTTATCTGGGCAGAAGATATATTTTACACCTCCTCTGTCCAGATAAGCCAGGGTTATATTATATACACTCTATGTGTGTGATGCTATCTATGTGTGTGATGCTATTTCTTTTACCTGTGGGGTAATATCTTCTCCATCCAATAGTTTTCTGGCTTTCTCACAGATATTATCTACTGTAAAGCCAAAAACTTTCATCAGGTCAGAGGCAGGGGCAGATTCCCCAAAACGATTGATCCCGATAATACCTCCTTCATCGGTAACGTATTTGTGCCATCCTAACGGAGAACCTGCTTCAATAGCTATACGCTTACGCACTTCAGGTAATAGCACACTGTTGCGATAAGTAGCCTCTTGTTTATCAAACAACTCCCAAGAAGGCATGCTTACTACCCGAACCCGGATGCCTTCACTGGTTAGCTTCTGTTGGGCTTCCAGAGCCAGTGATACTTCTGAGCCTGTTGCAATCAGAATCAGTTCAGGTGTTCCCTCTGCATCACTGAGTACATAGGCTCCCTTTTCCAGATTTTTTGCCGGAGCATATTTATTTTGATCCAATACAGGCAATTTCTGGCGTGAGAGAATCAAAAGTACCGGGTCCTGAGTATGTTCAATAGCTACTCTCCAGGCTTGTGCTGTTTCATTAGCATCTGCCGGACGCAGAACGATAATACCAGGAATTGAACGCAGTGAAATGAGCTGTTCTACGGGTTGGTGGGTTGTGCCATCCTCCCCTAAACCGATGCTGTCATGGGTAAAAATGAATATTGGGCGAAAACGCATAATAGAAGCCATCCGAATGGGTGGTCGCATATATTCTGAAAAAATCAGAAACGTAGCTCCAAAGGGAATAATACCACCTGTATGAGCTATGCCATTGATGATGGCTCCCATGCTATGTTCCCGTACGCCAAAATGCAAATTACGCCCATGATAGCTACCAGCCTGAAAACTATCTGATCCTTTGATAAACGTATCAGTAGAAGGAGACAAATCAGCTGCTCCACCCATGAGAGTTGGAAATATAGAACTCAAAGCATTGATAACTTTTCCTGAAGCAGAACGGGTTGCCATGGAAGATTCTTTGGCAGGGTCAAAAACAGGTATTGACTCTTGCCATCCCTGTGGATAGTGAAACTGACGTAGATTCAAATATTCATCAGCCAGTTCAGGAAACTGCTTACGGTACTGATCAAATAGTTCCTTCCATGTCTGGTGATGCTTTCTGCTCTGTGAAGCAGCTTGGTTGTAATACGTATATACCTGTTCAGGTACATAAAATTGTTTGTCAGGATCCCATCCCAGATTTTGTTTGGCCAGACGGATTTCCTCTTCACCCAGTGGGGAGCCATGTGCGCCCGCTGTATCGACTTTGTTAGGGCTACCATACGCAATATGGGTACGAATTTTGATAATAGACGGGCGATTCTTTTCCTGAATGGCTGCATCAATAGCTATCTGCAAGGCTTTCAGGTCATTGCCATCTTCTAGTACCTGTACATGCCAGCCAAACCCTTCAAATCGTTTGACAATATCCTCACTGAAAGCCAGATTGGTATCACCTTCAATGGAAATGTGATTATCGTCATACAGATAAATCAGATTACCCAGTTGCAGATGGCCAGCTAGTGAACCCGCTTCAGAGGAAATACCTTCCATCAGATCTCCATCGGAGCAAATAGCAAAAATGCGGTAATTGAACAGATCAAAACCAGGCTTGTTGTACCGGGAAGCCAGGAATTTCTGGGCGATAGCAAATCCTACGCCATTGGCAAACCCTTGACCTAGCGGACCGGTAGTGATTTCAATTCCTGGTGTAATGTCCACTTCCGGATGACCGGGAGTTTTGCTACCCAATTGACGAAACTGCTTCAGGTCATCCAGTGACAGATCATAGCCGGTTAAATGCAGGATACTGTATTGCAGCATAGAAGCATGTCCTGCAGAGAGAATGAATCGATCCCGGTTAGGCCAGTCAGGGTCCTGCGAATCGTAATGCATTATACGACTCCAGAGTACATGCGCCATAGGCGCTGCCCCCATGGGTGTTCCCGGGTGTCCCGAGTTTGCTTTCTGCACAGCATCCACTGATAAAAAGCGAATGGTGTTGATACACAAGGTATCCATGTCAGAAGTTTGTTCAGCTATCATACTGGTTTAAGGCGTTTGTGTTGTTTAGTAGACTGTAAAAGAGATTGATGTGCGGGTAGAAGTTGAACTTGCCAGTATAAACAAGCTGGCTAGTATGAATGCAAAGGCCTCCCGAAAACAGGAGGCTTTTACTGTTTTATGCTATTTATCAATTCTATCATATGAACTCTTATGATATAGGGTTTTACCAAAAAAGCATGCCTCATCAATAGGCGTCTCAGATATTTTTTATGAATTCCAGTATTATTACTTATTATTTACACTAAAAATGTTTATTGCGTGTTGCCCTAAATAATAGATTCATGTAGCTCTTTATTAGTAGATGTTTTCACTACTAGTAGAAACCACATAGAATTTATCAGGATACTTTTAATAAATTTGAATGATGAGTCTGAAAGTATAGGATTGGTGAAACAAAACTGTATTTTTATTGTCAAAATGGAGAAAAACACCTCTTTTAGATTCCTGACAGTCCTTATTCTTAATTCTATTCAATACCAAAAGTGCATCCAACATCTCTTAAAATCCTATTCTTTTTTCTGCTCTTTCAAGCAGGATCAGCAGTCTTACTGGCACAAAATTATCGTGATTCTCTGGATCTGGAATTGACAAAATTAAGTGCAGAAGCTAAACTGCCAGGCTTGAGCGTGGTGATCGTAAATCAGGATAAAATTGTATACAAAAAATCTCTTGGTTGGGCAAACAGGGAAAACAAGAAACCCTTTACGATAAATACGATTGAGAATATCGGTTCGGTTAGTAAAACCTTCATTGCTGTTGCCCTGATGAAAGCCATTGAAAAAGGATACTTTACCCTGGAGACTGACATCAATACCATACTTCCTTTTAAGGTAGAGAATCCTTCTTTTCCCAATCAGGCTATTCTGATTAAACATTTAGTTACGCATACCTCTGGTATTATAGATAATGATAGCATCTATCATCGTTCCTATCTATTTAGGCATACTGTCACCATTGACCCTACCCTACAGACTTTCATGCAACAGTATGGGTACGTAGGCGGTATACAAGATACAACCTTACAGGGTTTTCTGCAAAATTATCTTACTCCGAAAGGGACATTGTATACACAGAAGAACTTTTATCCTTCCTCACCAGGTACCCGGTCCAGTTACAGTAATATCGGCTCCGCATTACTGGCTTATCTGATTGAAGTCAAAGCCGGAATGTCCTTTGCCGACTTTACTCAGACCAACATTTTAAAACCTTTGCGTATGCATCACTCCAGCTGGTTTCTGGAAAAGCCTATACAGAACCAGCATGCCACCCCTTATTTTACTACTGAAATTGCCATTCCCTTTTACTCATTAATTACCTATCCGGATGGAGGCTTACGTACCTCAGCACAGGACTTGAGTAACTATGTACAGGAAATGATGCGGGGTCTGGCAGGACGCTCTACTTTGCTTGATAAAGACTCATACAATTTGATGTTCACTCCAGCCTTCTCAGCAGATCATTTGCCTGAAAACTTCAGTTTAAAAAACCGTAACAAGGGAGTATTGTGGAATGTGTATAACGATGGATTTATAGGACACGATGGGGACGATCCGGGAGTAAGTACCAATATCCTGTTTACGAAACAAATGGGCATTATTCTGATGAGCAATATCTACCTGGAAGACCGGAGCAAATTTCTAACTGTTTTGAAAAAATATGGTACAAAACTTATACAGAATAAGTAGTGCCATTTTTTCAAAAAGTTTGCACCTACAATGATTGTCTGGATGCTTTAGCTATCGAAGCTGTTTAAACAAATTAGTAAATGCTGCAAAGGCATCTTTTGTGCTGCGCCTTCGCCTATTTTTCGGTCCATAGCCGCTGGCTATGCCACCTCAAAATACGCTCGTCTCGCTTCAAAATCTTGCCTTTTCGCTGCTTTAAAATTTGTTTAAACAGCTTCATCATTTGATTTAAGTAGCTGATCTGAAATCGTGCTAAATCAGGGCATATACTTTTGATTTTTTTGCTGATGTTGTCCAAAGCCTTAGCAAAACATTTATCTGAACTGTTACACATCTTGACTTCTAAAAAAAAGATAGCTTCGGCGTATACGGGTTAAAGAGGCTATTAGCCAGACTGCACGCTTACTTTTACTAAACCACATGATTACCAACCCCTTATCTTTTGCTACTAATAACAGAGATAGGGTTGTACCAGGAAGATTTAGTGGGTACACTCTTAAAAACACTATTTTTTAACACCACAAATCTATGTATAAAATCATTTTATCTGCTTGCCTGGTTTTATCTGCACTTACTCTTGCGAAAAGTCAGAGTAATTCAGTGCAGACTCCTGTGATCTATCTGATTTATCTCAAAAACGGAGGTCCATTTGACAAAGAATGCGGACTATCAATGAACAAGCCTGTCAAACAGGAAGACGCCGATGAAATTCTCAGAAGGCTGAACGAGTTTCAGAAATTGTGGGATACGGAAGGACCTGTATATCTGAAAACAGCACTCAATGAAATCCGACTTCCTTTCCCTTATAAGGAAATGCAGGCAACACTTACAGCCTGCGATTTTACAGCAATGAGCTCTCCGCTGATTATTCCTATGAAAAACTTTTTGTCTTCTGCTGAGAAACCCAGACCGCTATGGGCTTTTCCTGAAATACTTTTTCATGAGATCATGCATACCTACACCCGATCTGTATATGAGGTATCTGCTATGCGCCAGAAGTATGCATCTGAACCTGCTGTGGTACTCAATCACCTTCATGTAATGGCACTGGAAAAAATGGTCTTACTTAAAATGAATAAAACAGAGATATACTCATGGCTGGACAACCGATATCGGAATGGTATACCTGAATACAAGCGTGCCTGGGAAATTGTAAATGATATAGAAGGATATGAAGTTTTTATCAAGGAATTAAAAACACAACAATCCAGGAAATAATATTCCGATACAGTTGGTAGCTGTATTACAAAAGATTTGTAGTGCTATTTGCTAGTACTAACTGACCAGTGGGTTTGCTACATCTGAGGATATGTCTGCTATTTATCAAATTTAAGAGGAGATTGTATTTTTCTGGAACACCCCATTTTCCGAATCAGTAGAAAGATATTCAGTTGTTAAGACAGACTTAATACTACCCTATCAGAAATGACAGGCTTGGGAGCTTTTCGTTTCAGCTTGTCGCCTAAAGGCATCTGAAAATATCTTTGCGCAAAGGCTTGAGTTTCTCCCCGATTCTCTCAAAATTGTCCACACTATTGTGTAAACAGCAAATCCTAATACAGTGAAGTAGTTTAAACAAAGTCTGCCATTGCAGCTTTATAAATTACACTATAACAAGTTCAGAATTAAAAACTTTATAATGAACCACAACGACATAGAAATCTATTTTGATTTGTCTGCGTCCAATAACCTGACAAAGCTGATCGAAGTACCGATTGGAGAACTAAACCTGCCTACAGGAAGAATCATAGCAGGAGATCCTTTTTTTCTTGCGGAAGGTAAACCTTTTGTTAAAGCCGTTCCCCCTGGCAAATACCCGGTTGTGCTATATATTCGGGAGGTAGAACCTGAGCATTATCGTATTGCATTTGCCAAGATTAAGTTTAACACGGAAACAGCTACTCAATGGCTACTGGCAGTCTCTGAAGATATGGATATCGATGAACTCCAGAAGTTGGAGGAAGATGATTTTTTCGGGTTCGCAGTGGATGCCGGACTAGCTTGTTTTCTGGATGAACAAACCAATGTGTTGTATCAGCAGAAAATAAATGAGCTTCATACAAACACAGAGAAAAGTTACTATGACAATATCCTGGCAGATGAATTCGAATCGTATTCTTCTCAAAACCAGTATTCTTCCCTGGATGGGGACTGGAATAATCACTTTCCAGATCCACAATCTGATTTAAATGTGATGATGTTTGCCTCTGGCTGGGGAGATGGTTTATACCCTGCTTACTGGGGCCTGAACCACCACAAAGAGATTGTAGAACTTACCATTGACTTTATGGTGGAGAGTATAGCACAATAGACCAATACATATCCAGTAGAAACTTGTTACATAAAATCTGATTGGGTTTACTCAAACCCAAAAGTGACTACTTCGGGTAGAGGTACTATTGTCTTCACCTCTACCCTATTTATAGTAGCCCTTTTAGTTAATTGATCTTCTGTGCCTTTTTCTCACCATTCTGAAATAGAATCATTCCTGTAATTACACCTTGTTCATTTAGCGTAAATGTCAGGGTGGCATCCAGATTTTTGGCGAAAAATTTGTCTGGTGCATACGGAAGAATTTCCTGTTTCATCTGACCCCGTCCGGTTGCTTTTCCATATAATGTATTTCCTTCCAGAGTAATAGTAATAACAAATTCAGGTACAAACTGATAGGCACCTGTGTATCTTTTCAATGCCTCAACTGAAAGTAGAATGGCACTATACTTTTGAACATTTTTTTTAGTACGTTTCCAGAAGACAGGGGTACCTATACTCTGTAGAATGAATGAGCAGGAATCTGTAGTGATATCTTTAGCAAACTCCAGCGTAGCCAGTTGATTGGACAAATAAAATCTATCTTTGGCATAAGGTACTAACTCGGCTTTCCCTCCTCCTTTGGAGTACACTACCAGTCGGGTATCTTCATAGGCAATAATCCGTTCTCCCTCTGTCTCCGATTTATAAACGCCTTCATATGATGCCAGATCGATAGATGAAAGGGATATTTTCTCCCATTGATAAGGTTTATCAATAGCTACAGCTGCTATCTTTGAAACAGTATTGTCTAAGTCATATGTACCTTCGCAATTGGAAAAGATGGCCACAAATACTTTCTCTTTCGGAAGGTATAGTGAAGAAGTAGTAAATCCGTTAATAAGTCCATCATGCCGGATGCTTTTACTACCCTGGATATTTCCAATGTGCCATCCATACCCATACCCAGTCAATCTGCCATTGCTTAGTCGATAGGGAGTGTGGGCTTTCTCCAAACTTTTCTGACCAATAACCTTGTAATTCATCACTGCGGTATACCAGGTATAGAGGTCTTGCACATTACTTAAAAGGGAACCTGCAGCATAGGGTTGTGTCATACTTAAATAGTCCGCATTGGTAAAGTTTTCATCTATTTTCTGATAACCAGCTACCCGATCAGGAATCAGTCTGCCAGAGTTGTCTGCAAAAGTATGTTGCATACCCAAAGGCTTGAAAAAGCTGTCATTCAGATATTGTTCATACGTTTTGCCGGAAGCCAGCTCAATGATATAACCCAGTAAAATATAATTGGAATTGCTGTATCGGAATGCCTGCCCCGGAACAAAGTCTATTGGTTCGTTTTTGAAAAAGTTCACCAGTTCGGCAGGAGTTATATTCTTTTTACGAAAGTCAGTATTCCAGGCCGGCATACTGGTTAGATTTTTTATGCCGGAAGTGTGTGTAAGCAAATGTTCGATAGTAATAGTATAACCATGTGTGGGATAATCTTTGATAAACCGGGTGATACTGTCCTGCAAAGATAACCTGCCTTCTTCGGAGAGCTTTAGAATGGCACAGGCAGTGAACTGTTTGGTAATAGAGCCAATCCGAAACAGATAATCAGGTTTCATTTCAGCATTCAGTTCGAGGTTGGCTTTACCAAATGCTTTCTGATACAGAATCCTGCCTTCTTTTGCGACCAATACAGTGCCACCCGGACTCTGAACAGAAAACAAGTTGGTTAGTAAAATATCGAATTCTTTGGAATAGCTATTTTTTCCGGATTGAGAAAAAACATTTGGAACTGAAACGAACAGGATACAAAGATAGAAGGCTGTTAGTTTGAGTGTAGTCATAGTTGTAAGTAGTAAAGAGTAAAAATCAGTTTTTTTTCTGTATAGACTTCAGCACAAAGTAGGAGACTATCAGGCTGATACCCAAGGAAAAGAAAATGACAAAAGGGAAGATAAACCCTCTCATCGCCTCAATTTCCAGAGACCATAAATATCCTCCAAGCGCGATACCCAATGAAATGCCTGTACTTACAATACCAAGCATGAGTATAAAAGGAAAAAAATTGGGAGTATCTTTAAAGTAGTCCGGAGGCAAACCCTTTTCTATAACACTCATCCGTTCTTTGTTACGGGCAGTAATATAATAGTAAGCTATACCAAAAATTGCCAGAATAAGTGGTAAAGCAATTAATACAATGGCTGATGTTACTTGCATATAAATAGATATGTTTTGTTATTTTTCACATAAGACTATACGTATCACCGAATGGTCACATTAGTAGGATGTATTTTATTAAAAAAGAAAATGTGTGACCAATCGGATAGATCAATAGTCTAATACATTGATGACACAATCAGGCGATACTATACAGGAACACCAGATACTGGAAAAAGCAATCCGTGGGGACAGGCAGGCACTGACCTATCTGGTAAAAACGTATACTAATATGGCCTATACCATTGCATTGAAGATTGTTCACAACAAAGAAGATGCAGAAGAAGTGATGCAGGATGCCTTTGTGAAAGCGTTTGCCTCCCTTAACAAGTTTAATAAGACATCAAAGTTTTCTACCTGGCTTTACCGCATTGTGTATAATACTGCATTAACCAAACGAAAGTCTCAGCCTATAAATCACATTGGGATTGAGTCAACTCTATTGCAGAATTCATTAAAAACAGAAGTGCATGTTGAATGGAATGATCTTCAGAACCAGGACCGAAAAAAATATGTTCAACAGGCACTAAGCCACCTGATGCTTGAAGACTATCTGGTTGTGACATTGTATTACATGGGCGACAAAAGTATTGCCGAAATCAGCGAGATCATGGACAAGAAAACGTCGGCAATCAAGATGCAGTTGCTAAGAGCCAGAAAGCAACTGGAACAGGAATTGAAAAGAGTGTTAGATGAGGAAATAAAAGATCTGTTATGAAAGAAACCAGACTTAGAGAAGACCCACTGCGGACAATTCTGAAACAAGAGGGTATGGAAGTTCCATCTGATTCTTTTTCAGATCAGCTCACCTCTCTGATTATTGACACCTATCAACAGGAACAAATTGCAATAGTCAGTACGAAAGAACCTGCAATGACAGGTTGGCCAGGACAAATTATTGCAGCAATGTTAGCTGGAATTGTTCTATGGTCTTTCTCTATGTTAGATACGGTCCAGATAAAGGCTGTTGTGATAAGCTCTCTGCTGGCATTAATACTCGGTATAGGTATTTTGATCCAAATGGCCAAAAAGATACTCCTGTCAAAGATATAGCAGGAGTAATTGTATGATATGTGCTGGTATCAGGTGAAGGAATAGCATGCAATACTGTTCAGAGATAACCTTGACTACTACACTTTATAGCTCTCACATTGATTATAAACCTTTTGAGATATGAGAACAACCTATCCTTTTTATTCTGATATACTGGTGATTCGTATTATATGGTGATACGGATCACTATCTTTTTTAAACCGATCAATCTGATCTTCTGTTATCAATAACAGTTGTTTCTCTGACTCGACTAAAAATGGGACACCATCTCGTATATAATCGTATTCAAATTCTTTCTGGTACACTAAATCACCCTTTTTATTTAACTCAAACAGAGATCCACTTCCTTCACTAGTGGCAAGTGGATGTACTACTCCTGTGAACAAATAATTACCGTTCGAGGATTCTACAATATCACCCGTTCCCAGATATGCATGTCGAAAAAATACTTTTTGCCATTTTATATTCCCAGTTTGGTCAAGAACAACTACCTTAAAAGAATATATATCTTGTCCGTAAGGTGAAACAATCTGTCTGCCATAACAAACCAAATCACCTTTACGAGTCAGCAAAGTTGGTCCTGGATAAAGATCAGTATATGTTTTGGTCCAGAGAGCATCTCCTTGCTGGTTCAGTTTTAACAGCCAAAGTAAATTGTAAGGGTATTTAGATGTAGGATGATATTTCCAGGTTGTTAGAAAGTAGGTTCCATCTGCTGAAGGGATAAGAGAAACAGGATTGCTACATTTTTCTGCCGGAATAAACTTCTCCGTAAGCATCTTACCATCCAGAGTAAAACGCATAATGGTGAGACCATTCATTTTGTATTTCCTATTCAATTGATTACCTATCACAAGCAATTCTTTGTTAGGAGTCAATGTTAGAACTGTGGAAATATCCGCACGTTTGGGTTTATCAATTCTTCGTGACCATATAAGCTTCCAATGTTTGTCATATCTATTTAGAAAATCTCTCGTGTATTTTCCGCCATTTAGCAAAGCCGTAGTAATCACATAGTAGCTATCTTCACTTTCAACATAGTTTCCCAAATGGTATTCAAAAGAAACAGGTATACTGCTGATTGTATCTCCCTGTGGGTTGACTTTCAGAAAGTAATACCTGACATTTCTTTTAGCTTCTTCCTTTGTATTGACTTTCTGAGGATCTACTTTTATATAAAAGAGGAAGTTGTTGTCATTTGTCTTTTTATAACTTATTATGTCATTATCATAGCCAAAAGAAACGGTCCTCTCACGTATTTTTTGATACTTCTGCTTCCCTTTCTGGCTATCCTTGCTTTGTGTTTCTTTTTCCTGTTTGGCACACGCACTCACTAATACGAATATAATTACACTGACCGATAGACTTTTCATAGGTAGCTGAACAAATAACACACTAATTATGAGGCAACGTTACTGAATCTAATGAAATTAAGCATTTGTATGTACCTGTCAGAACTTGAATTCTTTGGTAATTTCACTAATGTTCTCTGAACCAATATAACAACCTTGACAAGTATACACTCTGCCTTTTTTATGAGTCACAAATTGTATTTGTTGTAATTCCTTTTGGGTTAGTGAGATACCCTGCTTTTTGAGTTGATAGAGTCCATCTATGGCATATACCTGTTTTTCAGTATTTGGTGAATGCAGCCATTGTAACAAACTATCTTTGTCCTTATTTTGTACAAATACTTCTATCTGTTTTCGTCCTTCAGGAGGTATTCCGGACCTGTAACAATGCTTCCCATAAGTGAGGTCATGTGTAAAAAGATCATTTTCATCAAGAACTGTTTGAAATAAGGTTTTAAACTCGTTTTTAAAAAGCTTGTATAAGCTATCATCCTTAAATGAATCGATGGTTTCAAAATACGGAACCCAATTATTCTCTACTTTGTGGTTCTTCTCGACACTCAGATTATAAAAACATATTGTTTCCTTAGCAAGAATAAAGGCAACGCGGAAGGTATAGATAGTTTGTGTATTAAGATCATTTTTATTGGACACCCACTCCTCCATATGATATACACCTTCCTGATAACCAGGTGTTACATCCCGTATATACTCCCAGCCAGCCTTTCGGTTTTTAGTATTGTGGTTTATTCTGTCAGTGTATTGTCGCAATACAGTAAGATTCTTCTTCTTAAGAACTGCCATTAATTCATTCTGCACCTGACCAAACAAGTGATGGGTTAGGAGAAGACTAAAAATAACAAAAAATATATGTCTGTTCATAGTAATATAGCCAGTTAATACTTTTCAGGAAGTGCTGTCTCTCTTTAAATCATTCTTTTCTATCAAACCCGTTCCTAAATAGATTGCCCCTGAAACCAATGCACCAATACATAGGATATATGTTCCAGTTCCAATCAGAATGTAACTCAGCACAGTCAAAATGAATCCACCAATCAATAAAACACTACCAATCATAATATTTTGTTCTGCTTTCTGACGTCTTTGTTTTCGTTTCTCTTTTTGTAGAAACAGGTAATCATGATAAAATCTGTCGGCCAGCCTATCCAGTTCTGTTTCTATCGCATTTTTCTCTCTTAACATAGTAATGACTTTCAGCTTTTGTCTTACCTGACGTATATAGTTCGAGGGCTCTGCGCTGGCAATACTTTTCTCTATACATGGAATGTTGTTTTAATGCAGCTAAATTTGCGTCTAGATACTAAATTGCTATCAGATAAAAAAGATTTTATGCACCGCTATTTGTACAAAACCGGAAATACAGAATTTGATCTATGGGACATCGGAGATGAGTCTGAGCAGATTTATGACCTTAAATTTTTAACCAAATTATCTGGTTATATACCTGCTCATACAAGCGAAGACTTTCTGGAATACCAGTTACAAAATAGTTCTAATCCTGTTAGATTCTTGTATCGTCTTATTAGCAATGTTCTACCTGGTGATAACTTTAATGAGACAAATACATGTGTTGGAACAGAGTATATGAAACACGAAAATTGTCAGTATGCATCGGAATGGGCAGAAGATAAAGTCAACACCACAAACATAAAGTTTCATTATGCGTTTGGCTACAAAGAATACAGCATCATTGATAATGGAGCAGAAGACCAATTTGTCTATGACGTGGAGTTTTTAAAGAAGCTCTCTTCTTATCACCCTCCATCCAAATGTATAGATTTTCTGGAATACCAGTTGGGATTTTCAGATAATCCCTATGCATTTCTTAAACGTCTTATAGAGTATGTGCTCACAGATCCTGTGTTTGTAAAGATTGCTTGTGGGGATACCTATATTTCCCGAGAACATAAACAACGTGCCAACCTATGGGCAGTAGAGAAACTGGAGTCAACACCTGTACAATCTTCTGTTATCAATGGATACAGTGTAGGTGATATGGAATATGATATTGAGGAAATAAACGGAAAATACACCAGTTATGATGAATCTTTTTTAGTAAAGCTAGGGTCCCATCACCCTCCTCATGCAGCTGAACCATTTCTTACCTACCAGCTTTCACAAACAGCAAACCATTTTAACTTTCTACGAAATCTTACAGACTACGTCTTGACCTCTGGTGACTTTGCTTCTCTTTCAGAATATGCCCATCTCACTCATGATCACACAGTATTTGCATTGGAATGGGCGAAAAGCAAAAAAGCGTGTTGTGAACCAATGCAATCTGCTTTTGAGAAAGCACTAGCCAATAATATGCATGAATCAAAAGCGAGGAAGATTCTGGAATATGCTCATGAAAAAGGAAATATCTTTGCGATAGAGGTAAAATCAAAAGGCTTGTTCGTAGCTCTTACTAACCTTACGGCTCAATCCGAAATGTTTCAGGATGCTCTAAGTAAGTCTATTTTTCTGGAATCGCTGAAAGGCCTCATTCCCGAGTATGTGAATTCGAAAGTAGAACAAAAAGCAATAGATCAGGTCTTGACAGAGGCTATAGCAACTATTAAGTCTTCAGATGAGCGATTGCACAAAGATAAATTGCACAAAGATAAAGATCTCCCAACTATACAATGGACTGGTAGCCACACTGAATTTATAGAATTGGTCTATGCACTTATTGAAAGTGGAAAAATCAGCTATAAAACAAAGGAAGATGCATTACATACGTTTCAGCAGTTTTTTAGACTATCGGTTCTTAACCGCAGTCAAGCCTTGCAGGCTATCAAAACCGGATATTCCAATGATAACCCAACTTCTTTGTTAGATAAACTTCAAACCACACTTAAAAACTATCTGACTAGAGAAGAAATATGATTTGGGTTCTGATCTGAAAGATATATGTGCACTGAAGAAGTAACCGGAAGTATGGTCACTGGCACAAGTGAACAAAATACCAGTCACAAGAAAACTTGACCGGAACTCCGGTCAAAGGAAAAAATGAACAGAGTTCGAATATTTCTTCAATGTGACTGGAATACCGGTCAAACTAAAAAACGACCGGAACTCCAGTCAAAATCAAAAGTAAACAGAGTTCCAGTCATTTTGTAAACTGATTCGAACTATGGTCAATTGCCTTGCTCAACAGTTGCCTGATCACCTAGGCTTCGATAATGAAAGTGACCATACTTCCAGTCAACCTTGGTAATTGAACGGAAGTCCGGTCCTAATGAAGAGATAATGTACACATAGGTTGATATATAGAAAAGTGACTTTATTCATCAAAACCTCACTCTGGCTTATCAATAAGGAAAGATTGTACTAACTTTAATTTTTGGTATTCTAATACAGAAACCAAAGAAAGATATAGTAGATAACCAGAAGCATGAGCAAAAAGGAAATCAGACAACAGTTTCGAAATTCAGTTTTTAAGCGGGATAACTTTACCTGTCAGGTTTGTCATACCCAACAACCAGAGGAATTGCTGGATGCACATCATATTACTGACAGAAATGAAATGCCCAATGGTGGCTATGTTGCAGAAAATGGTATAACGGTCTGCAAAGGTTCTTGTCATATGAAAGTTGAAAAGTTTCATATCTCAGAGGGTAAGGAATGGGAGCCCAATCTTCACCCGGATGATCTATACAAACGAATCGGTTCAAACAAAGAACTGGCTATCCAAAAAAGCGAAGCATTGTAAGGTTTCTGGATATGAAAACACGAAACTCCTAAAACTTGTCTAAAATAGACGGAAAAACTTCTCTAGTGATTAAATCAGATGAAGGTTATGTCCTAAAACCATAAACAAATGGATCAGAAAATACAATACTTATATAACTACCTATAAACCCTATAATTTATGACCCTTCCTAAAATAGGTAAACTGCATTACATAAACGTTAGTTAGCAATGAATATATAAGAAGATCGTGGCCAGAATGTAAGGACTAGTCATTTTACATATACTGCTACGTACAGTGGTTTTGCTGTCTACTAAAAGAATACGTATACATCCGAACCTGAACTCATATGCAAACTCTATTGACTAAAACAAGCTGATTAAATAGGGTATAGCACAAACAGATAGCAACCAAACCTATGCAGGAACAAAAAGACATTATCAATTATTATGACAAGATAGCGACAAATTATGCAGCTAAATCCCAGGATGAATTCGCGCTTAATCTGTTTGAACGAGTTTTAGTAAGAGAATTTGCATTAGAAATCCTCCACAAAGGCAAAGTGATCGATATAGGGTGTGGCCCCGGACAGATTACTGACTTTTTATCCAAGCATGAACTCACTCATCTGGTGGGTATAGACAGTTCTTCTCAAATGGTACGTATTGCTAAAGAGCAATATCCCCTGCTGCAATTTGAGGTGGCTGACCTCTTACATCTACCCTATCCGGATCATTCTTTTGGGGCTGCCCTTGCTTTTTACTCCATGATCCATTTTGATGAGAAGCAATTGAGAACCGCATTTCAGGAAATTAAAAGAATCTTGTCTGCCAATGGACAATTCCTATTGGCTTTTTATACAGGTGATTCAATCAAACATTTGGACCAGTATCTAGATACCCCGGTCAGCATTGATTTCTATTTTTATGAAATCGGGCATATCATGGAATTACTGATGTCACTTGGATTTGAAATCATAGATGTAATGGAACAACCAAATCCTTCGGCTCTGGAAAAGGGGAGTAAACGAGCCTACATCTGGTCACAATATACCCCTTAACTCCTTTTACTCTGCAACGGTCTGACTCGGATAAAATGCTTCGGAAGAATCCAACAAACCTATACTGGAAGTAATGCTGGATTACAGCTATTCAGATGAAAAATCATTTGGAAAACTATTTATAGGATTCGTTGATCTATTGCCAGTGGATTAGAAGGCTAAACACAACATTGACGATAACCATGTATAAACACACCTCGTTAAAAATAGTATCAGGAAGATGAAACATATGAATATCAAATTGAAAAGGTAACAAAGAGAGCAATTTTAACAGTAAGAGCTGAGGTACATAAAAAAATAAAATACTATTATTACTTATAGTCAATGAAGGTCGTTAATTCTAACAGCGATAATCGTGTCATATCTGAGACAGAGAACATTTCAGAGAACGACTTGTCGTTTCAAGCGTATAGTAAACTAAAACACACCAGCAATGAGAGTTTTTGAAAAATAGTGCCCATGAAATCAGGTATAATGCACTCATCTTGCCAGACACCATGTAAATGTGTTAGAGAACATTTAAAAGATAGATACCGCTACCGGAAAAGTAAAATTACTGAATGGGGCATTTTTTGGAAAGACAACTCCTTTCTCAAAGTCGGGATATAATAAACAAATACTCCCTGATGACCTGCATTCCATTAGTGCTTACATTTCCTACTATTCATCAATGAATAATACATGGACCTATACGCTATTTCTTACTTCAGTGCTAACTACAGATTTTATTTCTGTTGATTACAACGATCTCTCTTACAGGTGGTGTACAATTTATCAGGCATTAATCTGGTAGAGCTTAAAAAGTGCTGATGAGAAAAAAGTAGCATCGATATCTATTCCTCCATTTCATTCCTGGAAAGTTACCTCTGGCGTATATTTTTGGAATCTTGGTATACACACCTGTGTAACAACACAAAACACGCTTTGCATATTTTGTGTTGAAAGAGCATCCGTCAGCGGGTTAGCAGCCACTTGGTGAAGGCAGATGTTTACTTTACCACCTCACTCACCAGAATGACAGGACTGATATTGGTATAATTTGCAAAATCCGCACGAATAGCATCTCTATTCGGCCCAATAGCTGCCTGATAGTCGCTTAGGCTTTTTACATAAAAGGTGCCAATAGCCATGTAAGGCAGTGGCTGATTAGGAATACCACTGGCAATCCCTTTTTCAATAGTGTATTTAATCAGATTTGATCCTAAAAACCCAGCTACCATCGGCATGTGCTTGGTTTCATAATACTCCATATTAAAGGTTTTACCTTCAGCATACGGGTACATGATGGATATTTTAATGAGACCTTTTTCAACAACAGCCATGTTTTGCTTTTTTTGGCTAAAGGCAGTAAAATAAGTAGTTAAAAGGAGAAGCGATACAATTAGTTTTACTTTCATAAGTTGTTTATTTAAGTGGTAAAATGGTAGATATGAGTATTGTTACGTAAATATTAAAATATTGCCTTTATTCACAAAACGTTATTATTCGATGAAAACAATCGAAAAAACCGATTTAGAACTATGGAATTAAGACAGCTCAACTATTTTTTAAAAGCCAAAGAGTTATTAAACTTTACGGAAGCTGCAAAAGCTTTGAATATCAGTCAAAGCACCTTGTCACAGCAAATCAAGCAACTCGAGGATGAACTAAATGTTCCTTTATTTGACCGTATCGGAAAAAGAATTAAACTCACCGAAGCTGGTAATCTGTTTAGTGAATATGCGTTGCAGAGTATAAATAAAGCAAATGAAGGGTTATTGCTTTTACAGGATTTAAAAAATCTGAATACAGGAAAAATCACTATTGGTGTAATTTACTCCATGCGAATTCTATTTGCCAAAACATTAATACAGTTTGCCAGTGAGTATCCAAATATCAAAATCCAGGTGGTATTTGGCACCACAAAAGATCTTCTTGAAAAACTCAACTCACATCATTTTGACTTTGTTCTGACATTCCATGAAAAATCCGACGAAGCTCATTTGAAATATCAGACACTTTTGAAGTCAACTATGGTGCTGGTGACTGCTAAAAAATCATCATTGGCTCACAAAACCACTATATCTCTTAATGAAGTGGCCGAGCTTCCATTGGCTTTGCCTTTCAGTGGTTACAGTACTATACAATTTTTTGAGGAATCGTTCAGTCAAAAAAATCTGGCCCCGAATATTTGCATGGAAATAAATGATATACCTACTCTGTTTGAAATAGTAAAAACAGGTAACTGGCATACCATATTGAGTGATACCAGTGTAAATGATCCTGATGTAGTGGGTATCCCTATTGATGGAAAAAATATGAGACGAACTATCATGATCGTTTCTCTCAGAGATGCCTATGAAAAGAAAGCTGTGAAAAAATTGTATGAGATGCTGACTAAAACTTAACATCTTTATGTCATCGCTCATTGCCTCTGTGGTCGTTTTTACTAGAACTGCGATAGATAGTCCTATCAAATAAGTAGTTATGGTTTTCGAATAAACTATTGATATATGGGTAAGCACGTTTCTGTACAAGATTTAAAACAAATTGATTGGTCTACACTTAGTCATGCTTATGACGACTCTGCCGAAGATGTTGCCTACAATCTGGAAATTCTGCTGACTCTCTCATCTGGGGAAGAAGTGTTCGAGCAGGCTCTTTCGGAGCTTTACAACTCCCTCTCCCATCAGGGCACTATCTACGACTCCACCGCTGCGGCAATTCCTTTTCTGATAGCAGCTCTGGATCACTGTCCTTCGTCTTGCAAACCAACTCTGGTCAGACTGCTGGGAAGTATTTCAGAAGGTATGGTTTATCGGGCTCAGCATGAGGATGTCTACACACGCTTTGATGCACAACTGGCGTGGGTGAATGATGGCATTGAAGCATTGTGGAAAGGATTTGATTCGCTGACATTTCTACTGACAGATCCTATAAAGGAAGTCAGGATTCAGGCTCCGTATCTAGTTACCAATCTGCTGAGCAAGTCGGAAGACTTCAGACCAGTTGCGTACCGGAACAAAAGTCTGGATATGGCATTCGCCCTCAGGATCAGTCAGGAATTGTTGCCGACAGAACCTGATTCTTTTGTCCGGTGTAGTTTTGTGTATTCATTAGGCCACACAGCCTTCAATTACCCGGATAGTCTGGAAATTTTACGACAGCTATTGCAACAGACCGGCGATGCAAGGGTCCGAATTTGCACAGCGCTCAATCTGGCCATGCATCAACAGTATGAAGATGCATTGGAGCCACTCACTACTACCTTGCAAAATTGTGCTATAACAGATAGACTTTTCTTCAACGAACTTCCCTGGTTTTCAGGCTGGTTACGTTTCCAGCTTGTCTATTCACTGAGCAGTTTTCCGTTTGGGTATCTGGATCAGATTTTACCAGCATTCCTCCAATCAATTAAAGCGGCCAGCGCCAACACTACTGAAATAGAAATCAGTCCTATTCTAAGGTATGTATTTCAAGGTCGAAAAGTAGATCTATCCAAGGGATTGGCCGAACTTAGCGTACCAGAAAGAACGATTTTACGGGCTATCTATGCCAATTCTGCCATCTTAGGCACTCCTATCGGCAATGTTGGCCTAACTTTGCGAAACAGCATTGGCCTGGAAGATAAAAAAGATGTATGGAAACAATTGCTTGGGCTATAAGGCTTGGGGGCGGACACATAAGCTTTACTCAATTAAAATATCCTGTACTGATAAAATAGTAAGAAATTGAAGGAGCCTATCCTACCTTTACCTGAGGTTTTTCAACCTGTAGTTGTGGTACTTAGATCACTTCTACATCCTGTACATCCATGATTTAAGAAGACTCTTTATCTTTAAAAGTTTTATAAAGGAACAAGCCCTCTTATCCAAGTATTCGAGATTCAATTAAAATGCTTCTGCTATACTCACATAAAACCCATTCGATTTTCGTCCGGAAGCTACATCCAGGCGAATACTAAAGTTCTGCTTTCGAAGCATTCTCACCCGAATCCCTCCCCCAACAGCACCTTTCGTATCTGCAAAATCCATCTCACCAAGAGTTGAAGCAACCTTTCCTACTCCTCCGAAAACAGCTACTCCTAACCGGGGCCAGATAAAGTAACGCAGCTCTCCCTGAATAACCCAGGCATGGTTATCACGAAACCGGCCAGTATAATATCCTCTCAGTGTGCGGTTACCTCCTAATTGCGCCATTTGTTTAAATGGCGTTTCGCCCTCATTGATGGTAACAAGTACCTGTGTTGCTAATGTGAACTTTTTAGTGAGGGAATAATATTTACGCAGATCAAGTTTATAGGAGTGAAAGTGGGAATTTCCACCCAGAAGAGAGTGATAATACAGATTGGAAAACTCCAGATAGCCACCTCTCGAAGCTGACAATACATTATCACGACTATCATAAAGCAGCATCAGTCCCAAACCTGATGAAGTACTTCCGTTAAATCCGGTTACATTGCCTTCATTGTATTGAGAATTAGCATCAAAGTGAACATCAAATACTTTATAGAATTGATATTGCAATCCGGCAAACCATCTTTTATGAATCTTTCGAAGTATCCTGTTATGAAATTGAAGTGTTTTATAAGCAATAAATTCCCTGTTATGTATCTGGTCGATGCGGTTGTTTCCTACACCGAAAAAATAATCCGGAAACTTTGAATACACAAAACCACCATTAATGATATAGTTTTCATTGTGTGTAAAAATGGTATAGGTTGGATCAATAAGAAGTTGCTTACGTTCGGTATATACAATTGAAAAATCAACAGCAGAAACCCGCGCCGACGCATTGACTCTAAATAAAAACAAATTCAGTATACCAAAAGCCGTTTTGGTTTCAGGGGTATAATACAAAGTAGGCAAGGGCAGAACCTTCAGTTTAAATACGTTCGTATCTTTGCCTGCTTCGGTAAGGGTATCTTTAGCAGTCTGAGCATACGTACCAATGGAAGTAAAGGAGATAAGTGTACTAAAAATATACCCAATAGCAGTCCAGAGATAGCAGATATGTGCTATTTTATTCATTGTTTCAACGGGTTCAGAAAGCTTTTTTACATACTGTAAGTATAGTAGCAGTAGTGCTACTGCTTTAAAAATGAAAATGTACAGAGGCCTTAACTCCGAATGGATGGACATGTGGATGGTTAAGGTATGTAAGTCGGTGAAAGGCTTGAATACGAAGTACCCGGAAGATATTATCAATGCCATATCCCACTTCTACATAGGGAACAGAAGGCCTGAGCCTGCCAAATTCAAGTATCCGGTTTTCATCCGGATCCGTTGCCGGAACTACATTTTTATTTTCAGACCGCTGTCCACCGTATAAAATATTGGCAGAGGCAACCAAACGCCATCTGAGTTTTTGTATACCTGGAATGCGGTTAAATAACCAGCCTTCGAAATTATGATCCCACATCAGCGAAGCATACTGATCACTGACAAACTCAAAGAATCCCATCATATTATAGGAAAACCGGTTATAGAGCAGATTGCGGACACCCCCTCCTCCCAGATGTGTAAACAAAAGAGGATAAGGCAAACGTGAAGGGGTATATCCTACTGAAAGCCGATAGTTAGAACGGCCAAACTGGCCTACCCTTAATGTCTGAAAAGCAGAAGCAGAGAATTTATCATAGCTAAAATCCCCACCTAAAAACCCTTTCAGACCTTTTGTATACCGGAAAGTAAGCACAGGCGTACGTTTGGTCCCTAAAGTAATGCGTTCATTTCCATCCATCACATAGGTCTCATTTTTAGCCACACGTAGTTCAAGTTCTATGCGATTGTCTTGAAATTCATGCCTCAGATGTGTATCGCCATTGACAGGATAGTAGCCAAAATTGTAATAAGGTAAGCCTACAGGGTTAAAGTGACTTCCTACAAATGCAGCAGAAAGTATGATTCCTTTTATGGGTTCAGATTTGACAAATACCTTATTCTCCGTCTGGTAAAAACTACCACGCGAACCGAAACGAGTGAAAGCATAAAACAGTTTGTTATTTCCGATTATTTCCTGTGTAATACCCACCCGCTCAATATCAAAGGAATGACTCATGCCGATGACTGTCCACCGCCGACGTGATAGGATATGGTTGATTTCTCCAGCATACTTAAGTTTATGATCAGAAAATCCATACCCTATATATCCACGTAAAATCCACCGTTTACTAAAATCAGTATTGGTACGGAAGCCGACACGGGTTCGAACTCCTTCCACGGGATTATACGCAATCATACTCAGATAGGGCCCAATATCGAGTATGCCCACCTTTTTCCAGCCATTGACAGCCAGATCCACTATCTGTACATAGGTACGTACTACGGGTATATCTCGTACTGAATCAATCATCGCCAATGCCTGCTGATCTTCTGCACTAAGCGAATCATGACGGGCTTCATCCCAGTATTGTGGCGTATGGTCAGCAAAATCCTCGGCCATCTCTACAGGCAAATCATAAAAGCTTAAGGGTTTAGGTTGATTCACAACCATGTTTCGGTTGGATACATATAACTTAGCCAGCATTCCGGCTGAGTTTTTAGAAACCTCAGCAATGTCGAAGGTGGTCCGAATTTTAGCAGGCAGCCAGGCACCTTCGGCGGTAGGCTGCATTTCCTGCTGAATTTTAATTTTTTCAATATAATTCAGGTTGGCTTGTTTGCCAATGGTAGCATCAATGGGGTATAAGGCATTGGTTTTCTTATCAATCCACATCTTACCAGTAAAAGCCAGATCCTGTGCTACCTTAGGTTCAAATTCAATCTCATAGCAAAATACGCTATCCATCCACAGACTATCAGCTAGAAAATACTTATACACACCTTTCCAGTTTTCGCCAATGGGAGAAGCAAAATCCTTCTGGACAATATTGACATAGCTTTCATAAAAGTTATAGTTCTGAAATGAATTGCCAATCAACTGAGAAACAAAGCTTCCATCCTTTACCCCTACTCCTGATACTTTGGTTTTACGGATATATTCCTTTTTCCGTTGAGGAGAATTTATATAGTACACATCCGATATGGATTCAGATAAAAACATAGGTAGTACCGGCTGCCCGTCCTCCCCAGCCAGTTTATCAAATTCATCAATTACCTTGGTAATCTTTTTAACCACTTTCCGCTTTTTAAACTTTTCAGATAGGTTATCTACATCCACTTCTATTTTACTGTAACTTTCATATTGGTAAGCAGCCAGTCGTTTAGGATCATTCCGAAACCGATTTTCCCTAACCCGTCTTAGTATTGCAAAAGCAGGGTTTTCACCTGCACTTACCACCACCTCGATAAGTTGTGTAACAGAAGGAACCAGTTGTATATTGATTGTCTGGGTTGTCTGAGTTGGATCAATAGACTTTGTCTTAATAGTATATCCTACGGATGTGATAATGAGAGAATCTGTTAACTTTTTGGCTTTAATAGTATAAAATCCTTCAAAGGAAGTACTCACGCCAATAGTAGTCCCTTTAAGTGCTATGCTGGCAAATGGAATGGGGTCACCTGTCTGGGCATCGGTGATCTTTCCAGTAATAGTATATTGTGCCTGCAGCGGATTACAAAGAGTAGAAAATGATACAATGACAAAACAAAATAACAAACCTGACAGCTGTTGTCTCAACCAGCAGAAAATCAATTGCATAAATGTATAATTAAAATTAAACGGGTTTTCATAGTTAGTTGTACTAATCAATTTATAGTTGCAAGGAAATCTGTGGACGCAGCTTCTCCTATGGAAGAAAAACTCCTATCCATTTTTAACTCATCAACATATATCCACCCAAAAGCACTGACTTCTAAGCTCTCCGATACACGTTGAGTTACATTTGATTTTTATTGAGCAAGTGGTGCAAAATAAGAGCAATTGAACTGCTTAGGATTATAATATTGACTGAACTAGCGAAAACTATTCCTGAAAAGACAAATTAGTATCACTAACTGGAAGTAGTCATAGCTGAACCAGGATAGCTGAACAATCAATCGCAATGATATTTTTTGGTTGGGGCTTGATAAGAGAATTAAGCATTCACATTTTTCGTATTTTCTTCAATTGGAAGAGTTGCCGTTTATTGAATTATTTGAGCAACCTTCACTGAGTAAGTATTCAAGAAATTGTTGTTTGTTTTTTGTTTTTAAAGTAAACAATGAGTTGAGCAATTTGATAATCAACGATTGATCTGTTGAGTTTTCGACTGGCATGATCGAATCTTCTCTGATTTGAGATGAATTACTCTCCCGAAGTTTACTTTCTTATTCAACTGTCGATTTCGCTGATTCGGTTTAGTACCTAAGCAGCTCCCCAATAACTCCATATATTTTGTTAAGTAACTCATAAAACTGACCCTAAGTATGAAATAACTCAGACGGTTTATCATTACTGTACTAGTGTTGATTAGTGTAGTGATCTTGATTACCCAAACACTTTTCAAAAAACACAAGCCACTACCGATAAAATCACAGCTAAACAACAACAAATATCTTTAATAGTTTTTTGAGAAAAAAATGTATGTAAGTATATTACTAAAAGGTTATTTTCTTGAAAAAGCCACATACATTTCATCATCTTACCCAATACAAAAGAACCACTTAAAAGCATTTCTTTGCTGTCCACCTAAACGTTAGTAATAGAGGTATAATCTACCCTTGATTGTGTTCTAAAGCTGACATTATTAAAGCTCTTTATAAACATATCAATTCTGATACGGCTTCGCATATCTATTCTGAATAACTAATACGAATGGGAAGCGAGTTACCACCAACATTGAGTTAGTACTTACTTATTGTGTATAGTTTTATGACCGACAGTTTATCACCACAATCATGTAACGCATGATATCTTATCTCGGTTTGAAAAGCTAGTAGCGGTCTATTTTGGATCTGATCAACCACAAACCATTGAGATACCCTCAGTCACATACTGAGCAGAAGAACTCCATTTGTTGGCTAACTACTTTGGAGATTTGATTAAGAAACAGACAGGAGAAGATGCTGAAATGCTTTTGTTTGTACTATTCCAGAATGAAATGAGTAATTGGTACATAGCAAAATCTTATACATTTTTCACCAGATTGGCCTGAATTTCCATCCAGCAACTCCTTAGAATGAAATAACTAAAAATATACTTGAATTTATGAAAACTGTTGACTAACTATAGATTACGTCTTAGAACACAACGTATTTTATACCCAGCTTTAATAGTATACATTATCTCATCTTCCAGCTAAAATATAAGAAGGTCTGTCATAAACTCAAACTCAATCAGCGTTACTCACAAGTTATTACATTAACGCATATTTATGAGAAACTTCCTCTTTGTTCCTGATAAGGAAAAAGACTTCCAGAGCTATATGGTATATGTACTAGCCATTATCTGGACACTGGTAACAGGGATGATAGTTTGTATAGGTTTTTTCTATTTTCCTGATTTATCACCACGTTGGCTAACACTACTTTCTACTTCATTAGCTGTAGCAGCTTTTAACCTTATTATAAACCATTTAGGCTATACACGCCTGGCGAGTTGGTCACTTAGCCTTATGCTATGGTTATATGTCACCATTCCTTGTTATTCAGCAGGAGGAATTATGGCACCCGGTATTATATCGCAAATGAGTGTCATTCTTACTGCCGGATTCTTGCTTGGCTGGCGGGGTGGACTAGCAATTGGCTTGCTCACAATCGGAACAGACTTTTTGCTAGCCTATCTGGAAGTAATAGGCTTATTGCCCGTTGCCACTGTCAAGCATACCCCGATAAGTCGTTGGATTAGCAATATCATTCCTTTTGGAACTATTCTCGCTCTACAATATTATTCTACCAATCATCTGCGTACCAGCTTACTTGCCTTACAACTGGAAATAAAAAAACGTGAAAAGGCAGAAGTACTTAAAGATGAAATACTGTATGATCTGAAAGAACGTGTAAAAGAACTGAAAACACTCTATGAGGTAAGTCGCATCTTGCAGGATGAAGATGCAACAACTGAAAAGCTATTTCGCCAGATAGTTCAAATACTGCCATTGGGCTGGCAATATCCAACAAAGACAGCAGCTCGTGTATGTGTGGATACAATATCCTATACTACAGATAACTATATCCCCTGCGAATTCTATCAAATGGCGGAGATGACAACAGCAAAAGGCACAAAAATCAGTATTGAAATTGTATATCTGCAATCTATGCCTGAAAGAGATGAGGGCCCATTTCTGGAAGAAGAACGCAGTTTGATCAATATGCTGGTCGAAATGCTTAAAGTTGACCTGGAACGCAGAGAACGTAGTGCGGAATTGAAGGCTTATAAGTATGCATTGGATACTGCCGCTATCGTAAGTATATCAGGGGTGGATGCTGAACTCACGTTTGTAAACGAAAACTTTTGTAAAGCCACCCAATATGCTCCGGAAGAATTGATGGGTAAACATCATAGTTTTATCTGGTCAGATAATTACCCAACTGACTATTTTACAGAAATGCAAAAGGCTATGCAGGATGGCAAACCCTATAGGGGAGAATTTTGCAATAAGACAAAAGATAATACTTTGTATTGGGTCGATACGACCATTATCCCATTTTTAGATGAAAACGGAAAGATCTATCAATATCTGTCTATTAACTATGATATAACCGAAAGAAGAGAAGCAGAAGAAAAGATTAAACAAAGCGAACAGTTAATCCGAAAAATCACCAGCCAGGTTCCAGGGAATACTTATATGTTTGAGATAGAAGAAAGCGGACAGTTCAAAGTGCTTTTTATGAATCGTGGGACTGATATATTCAATCATACGTTCGATTTTGAAGATGTCTCAAAGCAGCCTGAAAAGTTAATAGAAGCACTATATGTGGATGATAAAGCAAAATTTAGTCAAGCGCTGAAAGAGGCTTATCGAACACAAACTATTATTAGCATCCAGTATAGAATGGTTGTAGGAGAACATACACGATGGCGCTGGCTACAAGCAATTCCGGAAAAAAATAAGGATGGAAAAATCATATGGTATGGCGCAACTGCAGATATCACTCCTCTGGTTGATTATATTGCATCCATTGAGCAGTTTATCTTTGATCTTAGCCATGTAATTCGCAGGCCTATTGCATCGATAATGGGTTTGACCAGACTAATTATAGATAATGAACTTGGCGAAACGGAGCTTAAAGAAATCTCTCAAAAACTCCATGTTATCTCTGAAGAGATGGACAAATTTATTCGTGAGCTGAATTGCGATTATCTTCAAAAAAGGCAAAATACCACACTCAACATTGACATTTCTTCATTTATTGATAAAAGAAGTTCTTTATTCAATTGATCTAGTTGTAGCTATTGCAGTTCTATTTCAGGAAATCAATGAGACTACAGTAGTGCATATCCGCATCGAGTTGAGCAATCCCATCTATAAAAGCAAAAGTCAGACTTGATCACCTGACTTTACAACTATATAGAAGGAGTTCAATCGCTCCCCTGGAAACATAGCCTGTATGCTGTTTTTAGCTTCCTACAGAAATAGAATCATCGTCCGATAACTTCATTCTGCAATGGGTGTATTTCTATCTGATTGCTGGCTTTCAGAAGAATAACCCTTCCTATAGTAAGGAACATAAACTTCTCCTCAATAATATAATGTATTAGGGAAAATCAGGCAGATACCATGAGAATGTCTGATAGGTAAAGCTTTCGTCCCAATCGCCATAATCACTCGATAATGAGTTGTACTTACTCACTAATCCTGAGACACTGGTTTGGTAAACAGCCAGAAAGGGATCTGTAGTTTCCCGTACAATACCGTCGGCACAAAATTGCTTTTCAGAGTAGCTGTTATACTGACATTAGCTCCATCCATACTCAAATAAGTAAGTTCCTTAAAAGGCTCCTCACTTATAGTAAATCTGATTTTGTATTTTCTACAAACTAAACCTGTATACCCATTTCCCCCTATAGATATAAAGAAATACCCCCTCAACAAGAATGGTATAGTTATAAATTTGCCTGAAATATTTATAAAACAAACGAATTATGTTCCATAAAGGATGTCATATTTCGCTATTCACTTTTTACCATTCACCTTAAAATAAAAAGATATGTTTACAAAATCTCTTATTTTTTGCAGTCGCCTGTTTATGTACAGCCTGTCTTTCTGTTGTCTGCTCCTAGTGGCAAGTTGCTCTCCAGTATCAGATAAAGATACTATTCCTCAACCCTTATCAAATAAATCAACCAGAACAGTAGCTGCAGGCATCTCAGGTCTTAACTGGGCAGATGGACGCGATAACTTTGTGGATGGATGGGTTATCCCTTCCGGATTGACTTCGGGTGATAGTTATAGTGTAGTGGCAGCCAAAACAGAAGCTATTCTCAATGGATTTTCTGCAAACGTATCAGGAGTAAACACCATACGTATTCCCATCAATCCCCCTTCCGTTATCAACAGTTCGGTTTGGTGGGGACGGTATAAAGGTGTGATCGATAAAGCGACAAGTAAAGGATGGAAAGTCATCATCGCATGCTGGGAAGGAGCTTCCTCAAAAGATGGAAAAATCGATAATACAACTGATTTCTGGAGTATGTGGAATACAATAACCAATGATTATAAAGCAAACGGAAATGTATTTTTTGAGCCTTTTAACGAACCCCATGGCTATACGTTGAGCCAGTTAACAGCCATTTATGCAGATTTTCTTTCCAGATATCCGACAGTTCCCAAAGGAAGAATCATTTTGGACGGTCAGGGCTATTCAGAAGATGTAAAAGGTGTAGGAGCAGATACCCGTTTCAATGGGTGTTTGCTTGGGTTACACAACTATGCTTTCTGGAGCACCCGTTCGGCCAGTGGCTGGCAAACAGACTGGCGTAACCGGATAGGTAGCTACGGATCACGTACAGTAATTACTGAGTTTGGAGCTACCATGAACTCAGGAAAAGACTATCAAAACGGCAATCAATCTGACAATGAGATTGCCTACATTGTTGCTACAAGTGATGTTTGTAGAAATGATGGTATTGCCAGTGTGTATTGGCCAGGCTTAAGAGATGGGGATTCGTATAGCCTTCTAACTCGTGGAGGTAGTGGAACTAACATAACCATAAGCACAGTAAGTCCTTCCGGTGTATTCCGATTGCGCTATGGCTGGGGATTATAAGCTTTCTAAAAGATACGTATACATATATGAGCCATCCTCATTTAGCCCGTCCGTAAGGTCGGGCATTTTTATTGGCGTGGCAAAGCAACAGCTAGAAAAAGCTATAAGCCTTCTACAAAGAAGTTTATAAGGCTTTTTATCTCAGATAAGAGTCCAATTAGAAAACTCCTTTGGAGCATTTTATCAGGTGTCTAAGTCCATACTACCAACACAAGAAAGTCTAACACCCATTGCAAATGGAGAAAGAAAAGGAAAGAGTAAACCCCAGGAAATGCTTAGGAAGTATTTTATTACAACAGTATTTGCAAGAGTACTATTAGACACATCCTGCAATCAGGCCAACAAAACAGCAGACAGCGTCTAACCTGCCGATTATGCTGGCAGTAAGCAAAGATCATCTCAAGATCTTATTGGCAAAGCGGTGGTAAAAAGGAGTTTTGCTAGATTCATCTTTAGGTTTATAATCTCCTGTAATGATAGGAATGTACATCACTCTACGCCGGCTCTTCTCTCCGAAATGAGGTGAAATGTGCACTCTGTGCCAGATTCTGCCATCATGTACCGTCAGATCCCCTGCATCTACATTCAAGCCTGCTTCCTTAGGATCAGGATTGTGATCAATAAAGTACTTTTTGGAAAACAACAGCTTTAACATCCCCTGCTTATGGGTTCCAGGCAAGACCCGCAAGCCTCCGTTTTCAAACGAACAATCATCCAGGTGAATGCCCACATTCAGCATCGGCATGATACGCTGACCCATAAACAGATCTCTGGGACTATCGGTATGCCATCCCATCTGTGAAAAATTGCTATTGGGTGTACGAACATAATGATTGACCACCAACCCATCTTTTTCATTTTCCCCTATGCGTCCTTCATACGGATAGAGCAATTCGATCAGAGATTGCAGGCGTGAATCCTGTAAGAACTCTCTGAGTACATCACTGTACAAAGAGGTGAATGCCAGGCGTTGGATCATACGGTTTCCATTCTGATCCTGCCCAAATTTTAAGGGGATACCGTTTATCTTCTCAATCTTCTGATCGAGCCACTTTTTCTCAATGGCATGAATCTCTCTCAGAAACAAATTGACTGTGTCTCTGCTGATAAAGTTTTTAAACTGAATGATACCATTTTTATGAAAGAAACTCTTCTGACTTTCGGTCAGTGAGTTTTCGAGTACAAATACCGGGCTATCAAGAAGGCATGCTGTAGTTTTCACAAGCTAAAAATTAGAGGTAAGTATATAGAGGTTCCTTATTCAACAGGAACGGTTTCATTGATGTAGCAGATTTGCAGTTGTAAGCAGTATGAATATCTTTTTTACTATCCGTATGCTGGCCATTTAATTTTTCCTGAAATACGATTTTTGTGCTAATAGCCATCAATAATGATAGGCTGTTGTCAGTATGTATATAAGGAGGTTGGTACATGTTTATTTGTACCTTTGTTTGTCCTTAATGATAGAAAAAAGACCCATCAGGAACAGACCCAATCCAACGGTAGCACCTATTCCGCGAAGCATGTCAAACTGATTATAAATCATCTGAATGGGAATAAACTGGTGACTGATTGAATAAGCGAGAAGCATAAGACCTCCCACAATCATAACCGCACATGCCATTCGATACTGCATTGATAAACCCGGTTTGTTTAGTACCTTTTTCATTTTCTATTGACGTTTTTATTCCGATAAGTTGTTTTATCTGATCTTTAGTAACTTTCTAAGAACTCAAACACATCAGTCGTTGAGTTCCCTACATGCACAATCAACTAATCACACAAGAGAAGAATGGAACAGGTAGATTCTACCAACGGGTAAGCATATGTTTGCGCATTGCACGCAATGGTAAATCCTACATCATAGGGCTTCATAATTTTTAAGATCTTGCTTTAGAGTGTGTATCCAAAAGACAGCCAGGCATACCTGGATAATGGAGTTAGATCTACTGTCCTACGTTCATGAAAATAGCCCCTTAGAGGTAATGGAACAGAGTATACTCCGTAGAGAAGATTATCCACGATCGAAAGAAAAGAATTTCCAGGATATTTCTCTTCTGAAAACAAGTAATGGCCATAGCGATTGAAGGATCTTGCTCAATAAGTATAGTCTGATACGATTCAACCGTTCTGATTGCAGAGAGTTGATTGCTGATCATTTGGCTACTAAATCTCTATACTTATGGGAGCCTTTGGTACAAAGAAAGTACAGAAAGCTTAAAACGAGCTTAAAAAAATCTTAAAAAAGGATTAAAATTTCCAAAAAGGATTGCAGAATAGTTGGCAAATCAACCAGGCTTTTCTGAATATATCTCGTGTATCTTTAGCCTGTTGCCCAGCCTTACCCAAAACAATTCTGATAAAGTACCACAAGCCCATTAGCACTAAATCTTTGTTTTTCACCAGTCATCATTCAGAATTGGATTAACTACCAAAGGGTTCGAAGCAATCGTAGTTACGCTGACGAATGATCTTTCCATCCATAAACTCAAAAAACTGAGCAAAATAGGCCTTCATCTCTCCCCCTACTGGAATGCTGCCTAATGGAATAGTGAGAACACCAGTCCATACAACTTCAATAATTACAGTGTTGCCATATGCATAGGAGTGCAACACTTCATATTTTTCTTTCTGCAATACCTTCAATCCCCTGTCAGAAGCAGCCTTCAGTTCCTTCAGATCTCGCTTGGTCAGGTTTTTGGTTAGGGTGTTGGGATATTCAATCTGACTAGCATCCGGATGATAAAACAGTTCGATTTCATCGGATGACGTACGGTTTTCCAATACGGTTAAAAAGGCTGATACAATAGCTTGAAGATCTGTTTGCATAAAGATAGTTCGTTTCGGACCTGTTTTTTACAGATAAGGGGTTGAGACAAAGTTTTCAGAGAAGTTGTGTTGATATAGTGAATTAACCAGCCAACTTGTATGGGGATAATTTCTATGGTAGCAAGTAGCTCAGCAGATTACTTTACTCTGTTAAGAAACTATGTACTCAGACTTACAAAAAATTTACGAATGTCCCGTACTAATTCCTCTGGCACTTCCCATTCCGGAAAGTGGCCTCCTGATTCCATAATTGTCCATTGCTGGACATTATAGAAACGTTCTGCCCACCTGCGTGGAGCTGGCACCGTGATCCCATCACGTAATGGCATCGCGATAGCAGTAGGCACTTCTACACGTCCGGACATTCCCGGATCGCGGCCTGCTTCATGATAAAGGCGGATAGCGCCTGCCCCTCCCAAAGCAAACCAGTGCAAACTCAGATTATCTACAAGTTTCTCCCGACCAAAATGTGTGTTCGGATCTGATCCACAGTCCCCCCATCGCTGGAACTTTTCAATAATCCAGCTGGCCAGACCTGCAGGGGAATCAGCCAGTGCAGGCAGTAGTGTCTCGGGACGAAGAGCCTGCAAACGGGCATATGCCGTTTCCCGTTGTGCCCAGACTTCCACTTGTTTCTGATAAGCTTTTTCTTCTTCATCCAGATCAACAGGCAACGGGTTCAGAAAAGGTGTAATACCACTACGATGTATCCCTATCAGGCGTTCGGGGTATTTCAAACCTATCTGCTGCTGTACTAATGCCCCCTGATCAGAGCCTCGAACAGCAAAACGTTTATATCCCAATATCTCGACCATTAAGTAAACCACAAGATCTGCAATCCTGGCAAAGCTCATCCCGTGTTCTGTCGGTAATTCTGAAAAAGCATACCCTGGCATACTAACAGCAATCACATCAAAATGGATTGCAGCATCACCAGCCTGATTGGTTAATAAAGGAATAAAATCCAGCACCTGTATAAAACTGCTCGGCCACCCCTGCATCAACAGAAGAGGGATCGCATTAGGGCGGTTTGCTTCTGCATGGATAAAGTGAATTTTGACACCCTCTATATCTGCAAGGAAATGAGCAAACGTGTTCATCCATTCTTCCCGTTGTCGCCAGTTATACTCTTTAGCCCAGTAATGGAGCAATTCCCGAAGATAGGCAGGATCTGTTCCCTCCTGCCAGCCGGTCCCATTGACCAGATTGGGCAGACGGGTATGGGTGAGCCGCTGATGCAGATCCTGAATTTCTGAATCCGGAATCTGAATCCGAAAGGGTGTAAGAGTTGATTTCATCGATAGTAGTGTACTGCTTTCTATTAGCTATTGATAGAAGAGGGAGAAGGCTCAACCAATGTATTTAGTAGACTTAGTGCATTTTTTACAACTTCTTTGTCTGTACTGGAAAAACGTTCTGCGATTAAACCGGCTAACCATTCCTCTCGTTCCTTTCGGGATTGTTGTACTTTCAGCTTACCTTTCATAGTAAGAGAGACCAATGTTTTTCTGCCGTCACTAGCAGAAGGTTTCCGGGCTATATAGTCCAGGCTCTCAAGCTGGTTAAAAACCTGAGATATATATTGTGAGGAGATGTTGAGCAGGGTACATAACTCAGAAGGTAAGAGTTCCTCCTGCTGTGTGAGTTGATACATGATATTCTGGGCAGCAACAGAAAGTTGTTCTTCATTACTGATATGTTTCTGCATCTGCCTGTACAAAACTACTATTAACTCACGCAAATCATGCGCAAGATGCTTGTCTGTCTTTGTCATTTTACCAAAGTGTTTTTTGCAAAGTTAACTTTGATAAATTCAGATACAAGTTCTGCTTGTACTTTTTATTTTACCCTATTAATCAACCATCTAAAATAGTTACAGTGCAAAATTCAGTTATTTATCAGGTGCGGGCTTTGTTTAAACGATACCAAAATATTACGAATACCAACAGGTATTTGCTAACAAAGCCTGTTGGTATTCGCTGCTTCTTTCTAAAGACGCAACCAAAGCCGATTGCAAGCTCCATTTTTGCAAGCTCCATTTTTGCAAGCTCCATTTTTATCGGTACAGGAACTGATCTGTCTTTCTAACTTCTTCAACCAGAATTTCTACAACCAGAACCTTTTCAGGTAATCTGGTTCTGAGTCAGTCCACACAGACACTATGCACAAACAGTAGAGAGCTTTCTTTTTTAAAATCTTCAACTAGTTAAACTTTTTTCAGCCAATTGCTTTCGACCTTTGTTACAGGGAAAACATGGAAGCTGATACCACATACCCAAGAATATTCTAGCAAAGTGTATTCTATCAAACAAGTGTACTAATTCTGATGGAATAATCCGAAACTTTCGGACAACCAGTTCTTTTGTTTTGCCCCTTATTTCTATAATCCTTAATCTTAAACACGATGAAACTACCCGATTTTGAACAGGTAAACGGCCCTGTGCTTATGCTGAACATGTTAAAATTTAGAGACAAAGCCCATTACATTGAAACATATATTCCGGCTTTCAATGAAGTGGTCTCTCAACTTGGTATTGAAGGTATTAAAGTAACACTGATGAGCGAAGTTATTAGTAACATCATTGCTTCAGAACATGACGATTGGGATGCGATTCTCCTGGTAGAGTACCCAACCGCCAAAGCATTTAAAACAATTGCTGAAAGTGAAGCCTACCACACAATAGCAGGGCCACAACGGGAGGCCGCACTGACAGATTTAAAACTGTTTATGACGCAGAAAACTGCTTTGTAATACCTGAAATTACCTGCTAATACCTAATTTGCGCCATGCACGAACTAATCCTGGCCAACTTTGCTATGCATATTGAGCTTTCTGAACAGGAAGAGGAAAAAACGCTTGCCCTGATGCAGCAGAAAAAGGTAGCCAAACGCACCTTTCTGCTGCGGTCAGGCGAGATCAACCGTAACATTTATTTTGTTAAACAAGGCTGTCTGCGCATATTTTACACAGACAAAGAGGGAGAGGAACATACCATTTGTTTCTATCCTGAAAATTGGTGGGCCTGTGATATTGTCAGCTTTTTTAAAGAAAAGCCTGCACTCAACTCAATCCAGGTATTGGAAGATAGTCATGTATATTGCTTATCACTGCCCTGCCTGGAACAGCTGTTTGAAACAGTTCCAAAATTCGAACGCTTTTTTCGCATTCTTACACAAAACGGATTTGATTTATATCAGCAACGCATTACGTCTAATCTATCCAGAACAGCGGAAGAACGATACCTGGAATTTCGTGCTCATTATCCTGGTCTGGAGCAACGCATTGCCCAAAAACATATTGCCAGCTACCTGGGTATCACTGCCGCTTTTTTAAGTATGATGCGAAAGGCTAAAAAACTATAAGTCACCAACAACAGTTTCAAGTACATATCAGCACATTAGTATACAGAAAAAGGTATGACTTTTTTAAAATATACTCCTTTGATTCTTTTTTAAGTTAGCTAGCCCAGGTTCAACCCCCATGCCTCTACTTTATTATATCATACTCCTTCATTATTATAAAGCAGCAAGACAATAACTACCTGTATGCCTTCCTTCACCTTGTTTGTAAGAAGATTCTAACAGGCTATAGTTAAGCACTCTATTCATTAGTACATTTATTTTACTCTTATAAAGAATAAAACAATAACTTCGACCTTTATCCTTTATAAGGTCAAACTCATACTTTTATCCCTTCTAAGCGTGTTTGTCACTATGTTTATCCAAACAGATCTAGAGTCATGATTGGGAATACTGGGAGCTTGACTCAGATCAGGACAAAGGGGTTGGGGATATTCCTGAAGGCTGAAGATGTATTAATCATTAACTCACTTATTTGCAAAAAGCAGGTACTGCAACAGGAGATAGTTCAATTTATACACCTGATTATGATATATATTACATTAGATTTTGTCTTTTCAATGAATACATATATCTTTATGACACATCTAAACAACTAATTTAATGCCACAAGGTACAGTAAAATTCTTTAATGAAACGAAAGGATTCGGCTTCATTAAATCAGATAGTTCGAATGAAGATATCTTTGTTCATGTTTCAGGTTTGATTGATGAGATCAAAGAGAACGATAAGGTTACTTTTGAAGTAGAGAAGGGAAAGAAGGGTCTTAACGCAGTTAACGTTCAACTGGTTTAACATATCTGAGAAAATCTATACTATTCCAGAAAACAGAAGTCTCTTTTACAGAGGCTTTTGTTTTTTATAGACATTGATTCCAGCCAAGACTGTTAAGGTATGATTTCATAAGAAAATCAGCTAGCGCATACTAGTTTTATTACTAATAAATAGTATCTACGCGATCAGAAACATAACTGGAAAGTAGAATTGAGCAAATAGAACCAGAAATAACATGGGTCCCAAGTGGACTTCATTTTACTATATAAAGACCTGATTTACAGATACATTCCAAAAGCGAGTAACTGATCGAGTAACCTATGTAAAGATAACTAAAATCAGGCATTTTTAAAGGATAACTATCATTTGCGATTTTAAGTAAATTAATCGTTTTATACCCCCATTTTTAGGCCCACCTCAGTTTTTCTTGTACAATAGAAAGTTGAACATAGGCGATCTCTAGAGGTATTGATGTAGCTTAGGTGATTTATTCTGGTAGATTAAATATTATTCGAGAAAGCTATCTACAGAAACAGGTTTGGACATAAATGTTCAAACCTGTTTAGCTTACATACATTCTGAAAACTGTCAACTTTAAATATGTATTATATTCAATTCAAGGCTTGCCACCCATTCAAATACTCTTGGCAAAATTATGTAACCGTTTTAGTTCAAAGGATATTTTCTGTATCCATCTTTTTTGTTCCACCATGTCAGTTCCATGACTGGTTTCTCTATCATAAGCAATCTCATCTTTTGAATATTTCTCTAATAATACTTGAATATTATTTGCATAAATATTAAAGTCCTCTGTAGATTTCTTATGTAAAGAATCAATTGTTTGCCTTATCTTTCGGGCATACAACTCTGCGATGTCAAAATGTCCTTGTTCATGTCTTAATAAGCTTTCTGAAACTGTATCTAAAGTCCAGGACTGTTTCTTAAGAAAATAACATCCTACTATAAAATCAGGAAAGCCAACTGATCTTTTTCCTCCTTTCACATAAATACTGGAAGCACAAGCTGCTTTTTCAAATAGAGCCTGAGGGTTAGGTGGTTCCTTAAAGTCAACCCATCGGAGCTTTTCAGTAGGATTCCATAAAATAGAGTCTACTTCTGCTTCCTTTTGCATCTGTGCAAACAAATTAGTACAAAGGATATAAAAGATAATAGTTAAATACACTTTTCTCATACTTCTGAAGTTATTTCGGATTTCGTATCTCAAAACTAACAGTAGGTTTAGTACCTCGTAAGACATTTCCTGGACCATAAATTAATTGTGTCTTGCTAATTCCTTTTTGTTTTATAAGAAAGTTATACACAGCCCTTGCTCTTGCTGTTAATACTTGCTTCGCAGTTGAAGGATTTCCATTTAGTGTAGCCGATCGCTCCATTGCTATCTTGCCATGACCATACAGATCAGGATTTGGATCCTGGTTTCCGTCAGAGAGTGCTATCCCATTTCCTGCAATAAGCACCTTAACATTAGGGTGATTTATTAATAGATTTACTAAATCATCTAATTTTTTTGAAACTACCTCATCCGGATCAGCAAATTGGCCAGTATTAGGTTTGAAATTGATTCTTTCATCAAATGAGTATTTTGTTCCAGGCTCAATCTCTGCATCTTTATATATAACCTTTGAAGGTTCATTTGGAGTATTATCATCATCATCACCTTCTCCATCATTAGAAGTAGGAAGTGAAATAATATTAACCGCTAGAATTATCTGTTTAGTCTCTGGAAGTTTTGTCTTTATCTTCTTTACTTCTTTTATCTTTTTCCTAAATGGGAAGTCTTTGCTATTTCCTGTTGCAGTAATATAGGTCTGATTATCTTTCCCTTTTCCTGCATCACGCTTAGCTCTCCTTTGTTCTCGTTTCCACTTTCTTTCTCTTCTTCTTTCTGCTCTTTTTGATTTGCCATTATCTTCAGCTTCTTCTCCTGCTAAACCTGTTGGATCAGAATAAGTTATGGGATTATTATAAGAATAGACGTATGGACTAAGCATCGTAAAGAAGTTACTTAAAAGATCTATTTGATGAAACCTTCCAAGTTGAGGATCATAACTCCTGAAGAAGGTCTCAACCCAATTTAGATTGAATTCATCTTGTTTTTCCTGACCTAAAAACTGAAACTTATGATTGGGATTCCCTTGTGTTTCAATGCCAGCCAGATTCAATCCCCACGGATTCCCGCTGAAAAAGCCGGATAAACTTCATGATTCTCCTGAACAATCAGATCTCTTCGTACTTGCTCTCAAAGTTATCAAAATACACCTGACCATCACTTGCACAACTATTTAACTGTAGGTATATAAAACCAAACCCTTACTTTAACAAGTAAGGGTTTAGTTAGAAAATAATTTAAGGTTTTAATATAGAGGTGAAGTATTGGATTTATATTGTATCAATGCTGTCATTTCAAATCATCAATCGATTTGATCTATTCAAGTTCTCCTCTTTTACCGAAGTTTGAGATGATCATATTAACTAAAATCATATTATCTATTGCTGACAATTGTGCTCCTCACCTTGAAAGAAATTCCACCAAAAGATATTATGAATATAATTCCCCTTTTTAATAGTATAGCATTTTTTCTTTGTTTTAACAATAACGTTACCTTCTTTAAGCTCACTTACTGTTTTAACTTCTCCATTTGCTAATGTAATATAAGTTTGGTAAGTATTGGTAGGTTTATATCCTTTGAGGATGCCTTCTACTGTAGGAGAAGGACTAAGTTTTAAATTAAACTTTGAATAATTTGCCTCTGTAACTTTTTTGAGTGTAAAGATCTTTACACTCAAAAGTTGAAAATCTTTGCTATTAGGATTACCTTCATATACCAAGGTCAAAGTTCTGTTTGGAAAGATATATTCATACGAATACATTTCGTCTTCCTCATCCAGCTTCGTGACCCTTACCCAATAATCCTTTACTCTTTTGTAAGTACAAACAGTTTTCTTATCCTTTGTATAGCAAAGAGTTAATATGCGTTGATCTGATCCAACATTCTTTATCTGATAGTAGGGATACTGATTTTTCTCACTTTCCAGTAACGGTATTGTTCCTCTGAGAGTAAAATAATCAATGTCTTTATAAAATAATTGGCTTTCCACTTGAGAATACAAAGGAAAAGCCAACAGGATTGAGAATAGAAAATTTATCATAATTCTAGCTGGCCTGCTCATAAGTCCTTACCACATTGGTTACTACCTAGATTACCCATACGGCATGATATTAGAGGTGAATTAATTAATCATTTCTAATATCAAGGAAAACTACTATCAATCAGTAATGACCAATGTGGTTTTAAGTATTGCAACTTTATTGTTTTATCTTCAAATACTATTTTTTCTTTACACATATTGAAAGCATATGATATTATGGGATAATAGCTTGATTTATCAAGAGTTAAATATACTTCATCAAATTCATTCGTTTGGTTACAGAAGTTTTTTTCAAGGCTAATTTGTCTAAGCCCAAGCTCTTCCATTTTTTCTGTAACAAAATCATCACACATTCCTTTTGGAGATTTTCTATCCTTTTTATTACAATTATCAAAATAAATCCTGTTTCTATTATTCCGATATTTGTCCATATAATTGGATTTTAGATATACATATAATTCATCTATTTTTTTCTCATTTCTGAGAAAATCATTTTTATAATCGTTCTCTGATTTAGTGCAAGCAGAAAATACAATGCTTATAAGTATAATAAAACATAAAGTCTTTATCTGATTAGTTTCCAGTTTCATAATGGATGTAATGATATTTTTTTAAGCGTGCCTTTTTTAAGCGTTAAAGTTTTAAAATGCAGAGTAATGTTCATTTTGATTGAAATCTATTAATTTAACTATACTATGCTGAACTATAGTCACTACTGCTAAAAAACTTTGACTATTCACTTCTTTAGAGTATGCTTTTTGCTTTCCCTTGATTATTGCACTTTGTTCCTATGGTTCATCATCCCTACCGTGTATTAACGAGCCGGCTTCTGCAAGATTTTGTGGACCAAAAAGCACTCCCCAGTATCTTAGAACCATTCCCCATAGATAATTACCCACTGCATTCGGGTTATAGGTAGTACCATTAATTTCAATTAGATCTCCTCTATTAAAGTTCTCAAATAACCTATAAAGAGTATTTTTATAATCTAATGGTCTCCCAACTGATTCATTGAAAGTCTCTATTTCTGCAGAACCTCCTCCATCTGCTAATCTATATACAGCATGGCCAAGAATATATGCTAAATCATCAAGAGATAATGTCTGAATTCCAGTGAAAGCACCTATTCGATCGTCTCCATCATCTCTTCCTCTTAATGTTCTAAGACTATGAGCGGTATACTTTCGACCATTAACATAGAAAGGAATGTTCCTTTGATTATCATCAGGTACAAATCTATTTACTTCTTCTTTTTCTAAAAAAGCTTGCTGATTATTTTTAATACTAAATCAGTAAGTATTTTTGGGATCATTTTGTTGTCTTTTCCGCTCCTCCTGTTCTTTTTTCTCTTGATCAAAGGCATCATTCATGCTATTCCACGAATCAGTACTACGCACCCACATTCCATCTGGATCAATAAACATGATTGGATTATTAAACACGTAGTTATAGGGCGACCATCTGCGTCCCCGTTCTGCCATCGGATCAATCGCACTCCATCTACCCAGCTGTGGGTTATACATCCTTGCCCCATAATCTATCCAATCCAGTCCAAACTCTTCCTGCTTTTCCTTCCCATTGTACTGAAACTTATCATTTGGATTTCCCTGCGTCTCGATACCAGCCAAATTCAATCCCCATGGATCATAATGATTCTCCTGTACTATCAAAGGCGGCTCTTGATTCACTTGCAGATCATCAAAATAAGTCGCTACTCTGGCAGAAGAATTGACAACGCTTACTTCGACTGTCTGCTCTTCTTTAGGTTGATAGACCAGCTCTAACTGCTCCCAGTTACCTATAGCTGATATTGCTTTAGATAAAATCTTCTTCTATTAGACAAAGCCCCTGCCTATGATGGCAAGGGCCTATAATTAGTTATATAGAATACATGTTACGTTGGGCTGTTTATATTTTTTATCTTTACTTTTGTACCAGCAATGGTTATTCCATCAGAGAATGCAAAAAGAATTCCTTTCTCTATACAACTTACAGCATGTTCAAGAAGTGACTTTGATTCATAAAAATCTACATCTACTCCAGTATAATACTTTTCGATTCCCTCAGGATGAACTACTGTTGTGAATTGTGATTGCTCGATTCCCCATTCTATTACTTCTTTTGGTGGAATAGGTATATGTATAAAGATTTCCTTTCGCTTATCTTGAATATAAGGCTTCGTGCTTTTAAAAACTTTTATATTATCACTTTTTGTGTAATTACACCATATCTCTAATTCCCAATCCATTAGTTTTTCATCCTTAATCATTTGAGAGATATTTTCCAGATATTGTTTAAAATGTTCTCTAACCTTGATTGTATCTAAATTGTGAGATAGATTAATAATTGTTGTAGTGTTTGTAAGTTTAATTTTCATATTAATCAGGATGATATCGTTTATCTTTCTCTTTATTTAATGGTAGTGGGTTTCCATTTTTTCTTCCTTCTTTTACGAGCTTTGCTTCTCTTTCTACTGCTTTTCCAGAAGTAGTCCAGCCAAGATCCTCAATTATTGAACCTACTGCATCTTTATATCCTTCTTTCTTTGCCTTTCTTACACTAGTATGCATTCTTCTATTTGTATTAGAAGTTACCATAATATCTTCTGCTTTTGCTTTTCCAATCTTTAATGGTGGTCCTCCTTCAAATTCATCTACTCTAAAGATTACAAAGTTACCTTCAGCATCTTTAGCATTTTTGTGTAGAGCTTTTTTTGTTGATTGTACAATCCCATTGGCTATTGTTGACTTAGCTCCTGTCTTTGCCAGCATCAAACCTCCGCTGGTTACAGAACCACTCGTACCTCCAGAAGTCAAAAGAGCTGCAGTATTGCCAACGTCAAGCAAATCAGAGCCCATATTGGCCAAACTTTGCCCTATACTATTTTCTTGCCTGTTCTGGAAGCGAATTGTCCCAGTATCATCTCTATATGCTCGTACAGAACCTTTAGAAAAATTTCCTTCTGATATATTTGCAATAGTTCCAATTGCATCACCTATCCCTACTAAAGCTGTAACTGCTAGATCTTTTACGGTACTCTCAATGAATCCTGCAACACTTAATTCAGGACAATCTCCATCAGGACAACGTCCATCGGGATCGGTTCGTAATACTGGATTATCATACACATAATGATAAGTTGACCAGGATTCCTGTGTTTCAGTCATCGGATCTGGTACATGCCACCTGCCTAGTTGCGCATCATACATTCTGGCTCCATAATCGCTCCAGTTCAAGCCAAACTCTTCCTGCTTTTCTTTTCCGTTGTACTGAAACTCATGATTGGGATTACCCTGCGTTTCAATACCCACCAGATTCATTCCCGAGGGTTATAATTTAGTTTTCTTATTTTCAGGGAGCTTACTGATAATTTATTAGTGATGTTTGAGATAAGTCAAACTTTAACACAAAATATAAATTTGAGATTTACTTATGTAATGGTGTTATATTTCGTCTTTTTACTTCAAGTATTTGCCAATTAAAGGGTGAATTCGTTAACGGGTAGCTCTTTCTCTTTTGAATATAGGATAATCCATTTTTTTGAAATACCTCAAACCACTTGAAATACAAGATATCAATCTCTTTCAGTTTCTTTTCTTGTAAGCCTGACTTAGACTTTAGTATTTCAAAATCAACTATTTCGATTGTATCTTCTCCTAAAACCCGACGGCCAGAAGTTTTATAAAAAGCCATTAAGTCATAGATTCCATATTTATCATCACTATCTGGAGAGATAAGTATCCCAAGAAATCCCGGATGCCATTCTGACTTAATTAGTCTATCTTCTTGACTGGTGGCGATCAGCCATATCCAGAAATATGCCTTTAACTTTAGTGAAGTATATGGATTTGTAGCAGGGGGATAACTCATAGCATCATTATAACTTAGATTAATGTCCCCGACTTCATACCACCCATCTGTGGTAAAATCATATTCGTTTCTGACAAACCCCATTAGTCGTTGAAGTGCTTCCTGTTTTCCAAGTTTAAGCAATACTTCAATAGAGTCAGTTTGTAAAACAGACTTAACGACAATTCTATCTTGGGCATTTAAAACTATACTAATAAAAATTAATGCGAGTACCAATGATATTTTTCTCATTTAATCTCCTGTTACTTTTTGTCTAATCTTCTCAAATTCTGCATTATTAACAACTTTAAAACCAGAAGCTTTTTTTCCGTTTCTTTCAACATTATAATTGCCGTCACTACCACTTACTACTGTATGTGGGCTTCTCTTACGTATGACAGAGTATTTGTCCTTTTGATAATTCGTTTTTGTGCCCGGCTTTGTAGGTCCAGGATTTTTCTCAGTTCCTCCTTTAGAATTGACTGTATTACCATCTGTATATATTTCAAAGTGATCGAAAGTACCTTTACGCTCTGGATTGTTGCCTGTATACTCATATGTACCTACATCACCCTCTTGAGGACTTTCTCCATTGGTTAAAGGCGTATAATTATCATCGCCAAGCTGCGTAGTCGGTTCCACAAAATCCCCTGCCTGCCCATTGGTAGGGTTATTAGATCCATCTGCTACTGCCAGCAGGCGATTGCTCTGATTGGCTCCTGTTTCATAGCTATAGGTCAGATTGTCAACCAAGCCAAATCCTGTTGCCTTGCCGGATGTATTAAAGGCAATTGCACCATACCGCTCCAGATGGGTGATGTTCCCGTTTTTATCATACTCCATATTTTGCAGGGAATACAATTCATTCGTGGTTGCGGTACTGGTATAGTCAGCTCCCTTCAAGCGGTTGAGGGCATCATAACTATACACATACTGACGGGATACTTTGTCAAAGCTGCTCATCCATTTCTGAGAAGCAATGTTACCATTGTACTGCCTTTTAGTGGATGCCACTTCTACGCTGCATCTGCGTATACTCGTTGCCTATTCGCTTAGCCTGCTGGCAAAGCTGCTTTACGAGTGGTTACTTCACTCATTGAGCCGTCTACCACCGACAAACGCGGTTCGATCTCTCCCAACTCGGATTCATACAGAATCACGGCGGTAGTACCAAACTGAGCCTTCCGTTGCTGTAAGGTGAACAACCGATAATCAGCACGTACCTTCCGGTTTTCCATTTCGGTTTTGGTTGCACTTTCAGGAAGGGCTGCGATAATCGAAATCAGCGATTCTACCTCTGCTTCGGCTGCTGCCAGATCAGCATCAATAGTAGACGCTCTGTCAGCTGCATTATCTTTACTACGCGTCAGGGAGATCTGACGGAATTCCAGATTGCCTTTGATGTCTGACAGCTCATCAAGGACTCTGTCACAATCGGCTCGTGAGGTTAATAGGGCTCACTTAGTGCCATAGTTTTAAAAAGGGTTAGTTGAAAAAAATGGTTAAAAAATAGATGAAAAAGTATCCGGATGCAGAAAAATAGACAGGATAAAAAGTTTCGGTTGCGTTGTCTTTTTCTGACCGGATGAGTGATACAAAGATCGGGATTTGGACAATATGAAACTGACCATAGTTCGGATGATCCGATCTATGGTCAGAGCAAAGATGGTAGATTACCTACTTTCAGGGATTGCATGGATTGGGAAAATGACGAAACTTGTGGCTGACTCATATTTTTGATAAACTAGCCATATCTTTATACACTCACTCATCCACCATGCCTTTTCAATCGGTCACCCCTGCACATCCCCTACTACGGATACTCTTTAACATAGTTAGTAAAGGCATACTCATTTTTATTCTATGGATGACTCTAATTTGGAATTCCTCCTATGTACATCTCCCGATATAAATGACGGCCTACAATTTAATGACAGTAGGACTGGACTATGACAAATACTATGGCTTCTTTGAGAGTTGTGATCACTATTCACATAAAAGTGATAGTCATAGATGGCTAGTATATATGTATCCATTCGACCAAGTACAGGTAGTAGGCCGGATGGATACTGTTAAACAGCTATTGCTATGCTGCCGCTATAAATAATATTGCCCTGAACTGCCCTCTTAGAGGCTGTCTTAAAATAGTTTTATAATCTTTTTAACATTAGATCGATAGCCGCAATGTAAATGAAATTTTCGCTGCTTTGGGTTGTCTTTTCATAGTCCTTATTGAGTCGTCTGTGAAAAGATAACCAGGCAAAAGTTCTTTCTACTACCCAGCGTCTAGGCAAAACTACAAAGCCCGATTGATTTTCATTTCGCTTAACCACCTGCCAGTGCCAATTCCAAACGTGTTTAACCCATTGGACCAGTTCATTTCCCTGATAACCTCCGTCAACCCAAACCAGTTTGATTCTTCGACACAGATTGGAAAGCCGTTTTGATGATTTGATCTTTTCAAGCAGTAGTTGAGCCCCTGCCTTTTCACTTGTATGTGCTCCTACCACAATGACAGCCAGTAATAAACCGACTGTATCCACGAGAATAAACCGTTTTCTGCCTTTTACCTTTTTGCCTGCATCATAACCTCTCTCCTCTCCGCCTATCTGGGTAGTTTTTACCGAACAGCTATCTAAACAGGCAGCAGAAGGTCTTTCTTTCCGCTTTTTCACCTTTTTTCTCACTTTCTTGACCAAGGCCACCTGGATCTTTTGCCAGATGCCTTCCCGGCTCCAACGCCAGAAATAGCCATATACGGTTTTGAAACAAGGATACTCTTTGGGCAACATAGCCCACAACATAGCCCAACTGCAGCCACTACGTAACACATATAAGATTCCATTGATGATCAAGCGAAGATCGCTGGTTGGACGACCCACTTTACCTGTTTGACCCACTTTACCTGTTTGTTTTTTAGGTAGTAAAGGTTCAAGATTTTTCCAGGCTTTTTCACTTAAATCACTACAATATACCTTCTGTCCACTTACTTTCTGTTTGACTATTTGAGTGGATGCTTTCGATAAATCTGCCGACTTTGTGTCTGTGTTTTTTGATTGTGTTTTTTTGGTCGATTTCTTTTTTTGTTTTTTCTTTGATGAAGGCATTGGCTAGTTGTTTTTTTGGAGTTTGGTCACGACAAAAATTCAACTTTTTTCAATGCCTTTTTTTGTTTCTACCTATTTTAAGACAGCTTCTAAGAAAGTATTGTAAAAAAATAGCCTTTAGTTTCATAGCAACAACTACCAGCCTTTAGTATACGTTTCATCCAGCCTTGCACAAAAATCCTGATAGGTGGTCCAATGCAGTTTGACATTTGTCACAAACAGATGCCCGGCACATCTGAAAGACAATAAGGAGAGGAATGGGCATAGCATCAGAAACTCGTTCCATAGCGGTAAATTTCTATCCGTTCAACCTGCCAGCCTGAATTTATTGATATTTGTCACAGTAGTTTTTAGATAAATGTCCTCTTTCTCATAAACGAAATACGCCAATTTTGTGCTATAACAGATAACGAAAAATGAAGTTAAAAAACAAAGTTGCCGTCGTTACAGGAGGTAATAGCGGCATAGGGTTTGGCATAGCCGAAGCTTTAAAGAATGAAGGTGCCATTGGAGCGATTACTGGAAGGAACCAGGTTACGCTTGACAACGCGGTAAAAGAACTGGGTGAAGGTTTTATCGGCATCAAAGGTGATGTTACCAACCTGGACGACCTTGAAAATGTGTATAAGGTAACTGCAGGAAAGTTTGGTAAGATTGATACGTTGGTAGTCAATGCAGGCGGTATCGTTGACGGCCAGCCGATGATGAGCATCAGCGATGTAACTGAACAGAATTATGACCTGTACATGAATTTGAACCTGAAAAGCACCTACTTTTCAGTAAAAAAAGCATTGCCATACCTGAATGACGGCGCGTCGATTATTCTGATCGGCTCAACCGCGGCACACCGCGCAGCACCCGGCATGACTATTTATGCCGCTGCCAAAGCGGCTGTTATCTCTCTGGCCAAAGGTCTGTCGCTTGACCTGTTATCAAGAAGGATCAGGGTGAACACGCTCTCACCCGGTTCGATCGAGACACCAGTATTCGGTAAGATCGTTCCTGAAGAAAATCTGGCTGGTCTTAAACAGATGTGGGTAAATATTATACCTGTAGGAAGAATGGGATCACCGGCGGATATGGGTAAAGCGGCAGCTTTCCTAGCCTCGGATGATTCGGAATTCATCGTTGGCACGGAACTGATCTCCGACGGCGGTATGACAAACATCAGCCTAATGAAATGATAAAACTACGGGTGGCAGTCAATGCCACCCGTTCTTAGTTAAAGCATTATGGGAAACAAAAAATGGTGAACGTTGAGTCCGGCCCTTTATGGAACGCGGTTTTCGCTTTATCGCTTGCAGTATCCGCTCTGATCATATCGGAGTTCTTACCGGTAAGCCTTTTGACACCCATTGCACGGGAACTGGATATTGCCGAAGGGATGGCTGGACAAACCATATCTATCACTGCCTTGGTGGCCATGGCAGCCAGTTTGATAACCCCGACTGTTTCTGGCCGGTTTAACCGGCGAAATGTATTGCTCATGCTCGGATTTCTGCAGGTGATCGCCAACTTGATGGTAGGCTGTGCACACAGCTATGCAATGCTGTTAAGCGGCCGAGTCATCCTTGGCATCGGGTTGGGCGGATTCTGGAGTTTGTGTGTGGCTACTGTGATGTGCCTGGTACCGCCAGGCTCATTGCCAAAGGCATTATCCGTTGTTTTCGGAGCAGTGTCCGTTGCCACTGTTATAGCTGCACCGCTCAGCAGTTTGCTTGAGAACATCATTGGCTGGCGCAATGTCTTTTTTGCGGCCGCTAGCCTGGGTGCCACGGCGCTGCTGTAGCAGGCCTTCACAATCCCCTCAATGAAACGATCAAAACTCGCGGCACCAGGTACGATTGTTTCGATTTTGAAACGTCCGGGAATGTAGACTGGGTTTCTGGCTGTCATACTTGTTTTTGCTGGCTACGGCATCTTTTTTACCTATTTGCGTCCGTTCCTCGAAACGTTCACCGGGATCAGCAGCCACCAGTTATTCTTTGTCCTGCTGGGCTTTAGTCTTGCCAACCTTGTAGGAACCACCTTAGGGCACTTTCCTTTGGAAAAAGATATCTACAAAAGTCTTACCTGGTCTTCATTTCTCATGGGGAGTATTGTTGGCCTGGTTGTAGTTTTTGGGCATCATCATATTATTGCTGTTTCCTTCCTGATCACCCTGTGGGGATTTGTTTTCGGTATTGTTCAGATCAGGTGGAACATGTAGATTACACGGGTGCTTTCGGATGAAGCCGAAAGCGGAGGCGGGGGCTCTGGTGGCCACTATCCAAATTGGGATCATGAGCGGAGCTGCGGCAGGTGGTTATTTCTATGACAGTTTTGGCGGGCAGGTCAATTATATAGTTGGAAGTTTTGTTACGATCGCGGCATCGGCTACGGGATAATGGCATTCCGGCAACAAAAAAAGCAAGCTGTTCCGGTAGTCTGAATCAGATTGGCAGCATCATTTCAGCAACATACCAGAAACCTGATTTGATAGTGAAGCGACTTTTGAATAGATTTGTTAAAAAGCCATTCGAATGTTTGCGACGCTTATAGATTATCTTCATGAAAAAGGAAAGTTGACGCCGGAAGAAATGGAATTGGTTGCCAATGCCTCGGTCCAAAAAAAGGTCCGGAAAAACCAATATCTGCTGGAAGAAGGCGAGGTAAGTGATTTTGTCGGATTCGTCGTTAAAGGCAGTTTCCGTTTATTCCGTATCGGAGATGACAAACAGGAACATGTAATGAGGTTCGCCATCGAGAACTGGTGGATATCCGATTTTACGAGTTTTATGTCCGGGCAGCCCTCAAATTGTTATATCGAAGCCCTGGAGCACAGTGAACTGATTCGTTTCTCTAAAGAAAAATGGGATAATCTGCTTGCTGCTGCACCCAACTTCAAGCAGATTATAGAAGCGCTGACTGCAAAAAATTTTGAAGCCCATCAGAACAGGATCTTCAGTACCATCAGCGAGCCGGCCGAAGTACGTTATGAAAAATTCGTGCGGGAGTACCCCACCCTGTACAACCGAATTCCTTTGTATATGATCGCGTCTTTTCTGGGCCTTACCCGTGAAACCCTGAGCCGGGTAAGGAAGCAGTCCAGCAAAAGAAGCCCGGAAGTTTCAAAGGTATCACCAAGGAAAGGAGGCTTATCCTAACGGAAGCAATTCAAATTCCTTTCACACGCGAAAAGGCATATTGAAAGTTATCAAAGCGAACAGGCGGCACTGTAAAGTGCCGCCTGTTCGCTTAAAAGATCCTGTTCAGGATACTAGTAAAGGATATGAGACCGATAATACTTTAGAAGGCCCTTGTTATTTTGCTTTTTCAGAGACTTCGAAAGAGTCCTCTAGCAGGTGGTAACGGGTAATCAGGCCATTCTTAACAACGATATCGATACTAAACTCTGACTTGATCACTTTGTTGTTTTTCTTCATCCGGGATTCAAGGTAACCTAGAATTACGACCCTATCACCTTTGGCTAAAATATCTGTGAAGATCAGTTTTTCAGGAGCGATATTTTCTTTAAGCAGGCGGAAGCTTTCCCTGATCGCAGCACGACCGGTCCTATGGCCGATCCAGGGAACGTTTTTACTATCACCGGGTATGAAATAATCAGCATTGAGATCAAACCTTGTAGCAAGTTCATCTGGTGTTGCACCTTTTTTGAAACGGTCAAAAAATTCGTTCACAACCTTTAATGCAGTGGAATCCCGTTCTGCTTTCTGTATAAAACCAGCCTTTGCGGGTGTATCGGCTGTTACAGCGGCTTTTACGTTTGTAGTATAGGTAGCCATAGCTAAAATGGCTACTGCTGAGATCAAATTTATTTTTTTCATATTATGATTTTTTGATTTTGTCAAAGGTAGACAGACTGTTTTCAGGCAGAGAGGACATTTGCTAAAATGTCAACGTGATAATTATCAATAATTTAAGGCATCATCTGCTATCTTTTCGGACAGATCACTCAGCGCATACGGATAAAAAACTATTCATTGACATCAGGCATAAAAATAGGGCGGCGCATCATGACAGCTTTATTCATTATGGTTTTTATTGTGCCTAAACGTAGCTCGAAGTGACCCGGACGCTGCAAAAAATCTAAGTAGTGGCTCTGTTGGGCATACCGATGAAGACTCAAGTAATCACTTCTGTTCCTATGCTCCACTATCCAGCCGCTTTGCTATCTTGCGCTTTGCCACCTTGAGATAGGAATTAGTGTTTGATCGCCAATACCAGACCCGAAAGGAAGCGAAAGCCCCTATTTTCGAATACATTCAAGTGTGATACGTTCCATCTTCTTTTAGAGTAGCTAATGGCAAGCAGATAAGCATATGTTGAGCGGAAGAGAACCATCCGTTACAAGATAGGACCTAAGCCAAAACCACCATCAGCTACAAATTCAGAGGCGGTAGAGAAAGCAGCGTCTTCCGAAGCGACAAACAGAACATAGTTGGAAATTTCCCGGGTAGAAGCCTGACGCGGAATGGCAAACTTGTCAACGGGCACCAGATTATTGCCCGTTACCAGATCATGCGCCAATGGGGTGTCAATGATGCCGGGGTGAACGGCATTCACCCGGATTTTATTGTGCGCCAGCTCATAAGCGGTTGTTCTGGTCAGTCCCCGCAGGCCCCATTTACTGGCTCCATACGCCAGCAGATTTGGTATAGCATGCAGGCCTGCAATGGAAGACACATTGACAATGGAGCCGCCGCCAGCCTTCCGCATAGATGGGGCAACGCTGCGTATGCCCAGAAAGGCACCGGTCAGGTTCGTTTCAAGCACTTTCAACCAGTCGATTTCCGGAACGGTTTCCGTGGTTCCTACCGCCAGGTTGGATGGCGTTATTGTGGGTGAGTTGTTTAGTGAGCGTTCTTATACGTGCAGGTTGGTTACGAATGGAAGTTCTTGCTTATATAAGCCTGCCAGAGCTGAAACCAGTTAACGAATATGGCTATGGTATACATTATTTCCGTTTTGAAGAATGGGGAGCAGCAGGAATGTTGCTCACTGCACTATTGATTAGTGTATTTTACCGAAAAAATAAGACAACAAACTGTAAGTGAAATAGCCCCATTACTCTCTATCCGAATACCCTCCCCACCTTTACAAACTTTTATTATACTAAACACTATTTTCACAATGGGCAATCTTGTTGGGTATCTTTTGGCAAATACTGGAATTGATATTTCTCTGGCAAATGGACATTAATGATTTGCTTAATCTCATCTACCTGTTGTAGATAATAGTGATGTAGATGAATACGTTTCTGTCTTGAATCTGTTTGGTAGTTTATGTCATATTCATCTCCACTGGTTGCCAGCACACAATTAGTAGTATAATATTCGTCAAGCGAATCTGAAACTATTTTATCAATCACCGCCATCTGCGCCTGATTTAGTTGAATGGGTTTGGAATACACCACTTTGCTTGTAGTATCACCAGGAAAGGTCTTTTTTACCTGTAGGATAGAGTCAGTGACTACATAGGTAGTAATCCCATCTACCAGTTGGCTGGCATGGTTAAAGCTGACAATAGATAGCCTAAACCTTGTGGGTGAGTTGTGTAGAGTAGTAGGTAATTGGGATGATGTATTTTGTTCTGAACAGGCAAACACACAAAATGCAAACACTATAACAGAAAAGAATCTCATAAAATTATTAAAAAGATTGCTGCACTTATTGTAACAAGGTTGTTTCCCAATACTTGTTTCCATCCAGGAAGTTTCTCATTTGAAACTTATTTTTTGCCAGCTTGCGCACAAGTGTTTCAAATTTTACTTTGGAAGGATTTTGTGTAAACAGATCAAATTCAGATGCCGCAATTTTCTCCCACTGATTATCTTTCAGTCGAAAAAGGTGGACAGATTTATACCGGCTAGCACAACTTGAATAAAAAAAACCAACCTCACATATTCCATCTTCATCAATATCTGGACCCTTAAAAAAATTACCAGGATGACAACATACTGATTCGGTCTCCAAGCGGGGTAACTTAGTATCTGTAAAATAATAGGACTGTCCATTCTCACATACATCTAATGGCGGCAAAATAAAAATTGTATCATTCTTCTTGTCATTATTTACATCTCCCAAATTCTTATATCCTTCAAAACTCTCCCGCAGCATGTGTTTGGCATAGGTTATAGGAACACAGCGATTATGATGGTACTGTTTTATCCAGAAACGAATCAGATTTGCATGCTCTGGAAATAAAGAATCTCCATAAAAAGAGTGATTAGTAGAAAGTACAGAATCTATCCCAGGACTTATTTTTACAGAATACGGTTGCGAAAATTGTTTGGGTGGTGTTTCTATCCTGGAAGGTTCTGAACACCGAAGGGTAACACAACATGATACAACCAGAAAAAATATATATGACAAATATTTAGATCCCATAAACTGATTTATCTCTCTTGTAAATATGGCAGATATTTGGGTACATGGCATAATTGATGTAAGTCTTTTGGAGGCATTGAAAATAGTATTGAGTTAATAATATTCAGAGCAATATACCCGTATCCGAAAAGGAACGAATGGATATTACAATAGATACTATATGGATACGGTTCGCTTTCTGATCTGTTCCTGTATCATTTTTTTCTCAGTGTCTGTTTTGCAAAGAGTAAGTGCCTTTTTTAAATAGGATACAGATAGGCTGGAATCGATTTGAGTGTAAAGTTCAGCCAAAAGAACAAAGTAAAAGTGATTTGTCTGCAAATGTAAGCTTTCGGCTTCCTGTATGGCCGCTGCGTTTCCGTGTACCTTTGACAAAGCCCAGATCCGGTTTAAAGCTCCAATTGGTGAAGGATGAATGGATAACAAAGCATCATACAATTTTAATATACTCGGCCATTTTGCTGCATTCGTATTATCAACCGTATGCCAATAGGCAATGCTGGCTTCCAGATAATACGGTGAGGTGATTTCCCATTTAGATGCCTGCTGTAAATAATAAAATCCTTTTTCTATAAATTCTTTATCCCAGAGCTTTCTATCCTGATCATCGTATAAAATCAGATTACCGTCTTCTGACGTACGCGCTTCTAAACGGGAAGACTGGAAGCACAACAAGGACAGTAACGCATTGGTAGCATGGGTGTTTGTTAACTCGTTTCCCAACAGCAGATAGGTTAAATTTAAGGCTTCAATGCAAAGTTCTTTTCTGACAATTGAGTTATTCCTTTCTGAATAGTACCCTTCACTGAATACCAGATAGATGGTTTGTAAAACAGTTTCCAACCGTTCTTTTATTACTTTACTATCCAGTATTTCGATTGTAATCTGCTCCGAACAAAGTTTTTCCCGGGCCCGTTGCAGTCTTTTGTGAACGGTTTCTTTGTTGGATAATAAAGCGTCTGCAATTTCAGCTAATCCTAAGCCACACAGTATTCTTAAAGCCAGACAAATTTGTGCTTCTGTTGAAATAGAAGGATGGCAAACCGTAAAAAGCATCTGGAGTTGGCTGTCGGCAATAGCATTGGCAGAAAAGTCAATGTCAATTTCATCCGGTATTTTTTCATCCCTTACTTTTTGAGATACCTTCGTTTTAAAGATGCGGTTGCGGACAAAATGATTTTTTATTCTATTCTTTGCTACTGTATAAAGCCAGGCAGTCGGATTGGCGGGTTGGCCTTTGTAAGGCCAGGTATTAAGAGCTATTAAAAAAGTTTCACTGGCTATATCTTCGGCGATTTCAATATGTTCAATACCGAAAGATCTAGTGAGCACAGACACAAGTTTGCTGTACTCTGTTCTAAACAGGTGAGGAATTAGGGTATCGCTTTGCACCAGATGTTATCTATTAAACAAGCTCCTACTTATTTTTACCAGGTTATCTTTTGCCTATGTAGCACTAACCGGATTTTTGCAGTCATCAGCGCATGTCCCATTGTTGCCGATTTATAATATTCCTTTGTAAGATAGCTAAAAATATCCATACCCAGCCTTCGGGATCAGCTTGCGCTCAGCAAAAAATACAGGTTTCAGATACAGAATCCGGTAATGCTAAATAACTACATCATTGTCAGCCGATCAAACCGGGAGACGGCGATCTATCTTTATGTTTACAACAGGCTCCTACCTTCCACAAAGAAGTTGTAAACAGGAGCCTGTTGTCTTTGTGGAATTTAGCTGGCTATCATTATTTGTCGCACTTCCACTGTATTTCCTTCGCCTTGCAGAACAGGTGCACCTTTCGCAAATTCAGCAGCCTCGTCAGCAGAGTTGGCTTTTACAACAATGTAACCGCCAAGGGTTTCCTTGACATCCCCAAAGGGACCGTTGGTGACGACCTTTTTGTGACTGACCACTTTGGCATCCTCAAACAAGAGTCCGGTTCCACTGACAAATTTGTTTTGTGCAGCAATACTGTCTATCCAATCCATTTGTTGTTTCATCCATTGTTGCATTTGCTCAGGAGAAACTTTTCCGTTGGCATTCTCGTGCCTGAAAAGAAGAATATACTCTTTCATTTTTTTAATTGTTAATACATGTTTAAAATTCCCCCTACTAACAATTGAAGATGATCAAAAGGGACATACTTCTCAAAAAAAATCGGATTGTTATTTTCTTGACCAGTAAGAGTATCTACAGGTAAACCAGCTATTGTCAGAGCTATTGCTTACTACTTTTTCCAGTATAGTCGTGCTCACATATACTCGTTGTCGTCACCACCGGCTCTCCAATTCCTGTAAAGAGCCAATGCACATTGGCCTGATAGGTGGCATGAAGGCACCAGAGAAAGAAGCAGCTTGGTAGCTGGTGACCTTTTTCCAGAGAAGACAGATTGCCCTGGGCTACTCCCATGCGCTGAGCAAATTCGCGTTGAGATAGGTTGAGTATATCCATTCGAAAGAGGCGGATGCGTTCGCCGATGTCTTTTAGGTTCATAGTATGGCTGGTTTGGTTTGGTGTGTATTTAGTTGCTTGTCTGCTGAACGGAAGTATGGTCATGCAAGTTGATGACTGGAACTATGGTCAGCCAATGATTTGACTGGAAGTATGGTCATTCTGTAAAGTGAACAGAGATCGAATATTTTTGCAAAGCGACTGGGATACCAGTCAAAACAAAAAGCGACCGGAAGTATGGTCAAACAGAAAAGCGAACAGAGTTCCAGTCATTTTACAAAGTGATTCGATTTCTGTTCACTTCCCTTACTGAACATTTCTCTGGTCACTCAGTCATCGATTTCCATTTTGACCATAGTTCCGATCAATCACGGCTGTTGACCATACTTCGGATATTTCTTCTGTGTGACCGGAGTTCCGGTCACATATGATAAAGCATCTTGGTCGTTCCCATACAACGCATAGGCATTTGTCCGAACCAATGTAGGGGCGACTGGCGGTCGCCCTGATTCCCCGCCGAATGATTATGATATTCCGACCATCATTTCGGATATATCCCATACCGTGTCTGTGGGAACGTGGGCGATCTGCCAATCGCCCCTACATTTCACAATGGTGATTCACCAATCCAACCATTTGCGGCACGAAACATGGGCGCACCTGCGTGTGCGCCCCTACATTGGTTTGGCATATTCCCAATCGTTCGGAGGGGAAATGTTTGGGCGTGATTGCCCCTACAGGGTATCGGAATAATTGTTGTTAGAATTGACATTTTGCCAGTCTTTTTAGGATGCTTTGGTTTTGGATTTTTCCTGCACCTTCTTCCATTCTGCTTTGAGCCATTCGACCAGTTCGGGTTGGCGGTAGGTTTCATAGTAATCCACATAATAGAGGAATTCCTGTTCGGTCATATGGTCCATATACAGCGTCAGCTCAGCCATGATTCGCTGGCGGTTTTCGGTCTCTGTCAATGGCTTAGGTCGAGGCAGTTTGGAAGTAGGTTTGTTTGCTTCTGCCAGAACTGCATCCAGGTCTACGCCTATTTCTGGTCTGTCGGGTGTGGCTGAGTGGGTGTCCTTTTCTGTTGATAACTTTTGAGCAATCTTCTGAGCAGGCAGGGTTTGGAATGGCTCTCTAAACTCTTCAGGCGCTTTGTCCAGGTTGCTCACAATGTCATACAGAATCGAACTTTGCGAATACTTCAGGTCTTTGTGTTTCTGGTCACGCAAGGCTTCTTTTTCCTGACGGTACTTTCGCAAAAACTCGCCCAGCTTGATAAAATCAAACGACTCATAGAGCTGCCCATACTTACCGCTTTTGGTATTACGAAGGCATATCAACACATCGGTCAGCGACAGATCCCGGAACTCCAGTTGTACCAGACTTGCCATTTCTACTGTCTGTGTCAGTGCCGGCGTATGTTTGATAGTAACCGATTCGGTAAACTGCTTGATGAGCACAAACAACAATCGGTTCACCGTTTCATCGCTCTGTGATCGGGCAAACACATCCAGAGACGGAGCTCGCAGGGCATTTTCACAGGTAGCGTACTGATGCATCTGTGCAATGATGGCCGATAGATCTGCATCCAGTCGCTGGGTATTGTACAGAATGGCCTCATCTTTCTGTGCTATCCCATTCACCGCTTCGAGCAAGGTAGAGGCATAGATCTGGTATTTTTTGTCGGTCGTAATATGCACAGGCAGATTGTTTTGCCGTTGCCATTCCAGCAGGCGGTCAATGCGCGTATCAGCCTGTTTGAGCAGGCTTTTCTCATACAAAAAACCCGATTGCGATTGAGAACCAGAGGAGGGAACCGTGTTCCCACGTTGAATCGTTGTCATAGCTTACAGTTTAAAAAAGTATATAAAAATTAAATGGGAATTATAGTGTTTGTAGCCTCTGGTGCGGAACAGTCTCATACACCGGAAGTCTTGTAGACTCTATCGGTTATGTCTTCCTCTGGACTGGAGTAGCAACTGCACTGTTTCATATTCCTGATCCTGCAAAGGTGCAAAAGGTCCCCGATCCCCTCCTCCATTGCCTGACTTGATAGCCGAATAGTACTTTTCGAAAAAACGGTTCAGGTCGTTTGGTGTTGTGTGTCCATTGTCCCGATACCAGGTAGGAATCATTTCCAGCAGGCTCTGGAAGGAATGTATCACTGATTCATCGGGAATGTCAGCCAGATTCCTATCGGATTGTTGCCACTGAACAGCGATTTTGTAGCGGATCTGTTCCAATACCTGTTTGAGAAACTTGTCATCGCGCCCATAGACCCACTTGTACGCCCCGAAATACAGCAGATAGGCCTCTCGACAAGGCACAAGACACGGATCGACTGGAGTAGCCTTAGAATCAGTTTTAAGGCTATGCACGTTTTGCATAGCATTTTCAGTCTGTACAGCCTTCTTAGGGGAGGGGGCCGGCGCAACCTGGGGAGGGGTTACTATAGCGGCTTCTACAACAGGTTGGTTGTCTTCTTCGCTCTTCAAAAAATTTTCTTGCTTCTCCCCTGCTTTTTCTTTTTTAAAAATCTCCTGCTCATTTGAAAATTGAAAATCTTGCGCGTATGCGCTTTTTTGTTTTATTACTATTGTATTAGTATTGATATTACTATATATATTATTATTGTCTGCGCTTGGCGCATAATCTAACTGTGAATCGTGCATACCTGATACTACGAAATTCACATGCTCTGACTGTGAATCCTGCAAACCACTATACACGGAACTATGTAAATTCTGCATAGGTTCTTTCCCAGTTTCTGCATAGGTTGACTGCACTTCATGCATAGCCTGTCTGTGCTTTCTCTGCGCCTTTCGCCTCTGCATTTTTCGCATATCGTCTGTGTTTTGTGCAGCTGTATTTTGTGCAGAGAGATGATCAGAAGTGGCACTCTGGGTTTTACAACTGGCAATTGCTTTTTTCCAGCTCTTGCTTGCCCTCAAAAAACGCGATTGTGGATCTACCTCAATCAGTCCTTTCTGGATTAACCGATTCAGTGATTCATACACCCATCGCTGTTTCACACAAATACAGTCGGCCAGTTCAGCTCGGGAAGCATAACACCACCCTGTTTGAGCGGATAGCCCGTCAATAGCAAAGATCAGTGCATATTCGGGCATAGTAATATCAAATTGTCTGAGTAGTGGATAATAGACGATTGCGTAATTCATAAAAAAGTTAACAAGTATAATAGATCAGTAAAGGCAATAGAATTCCACCACCCAGTGTAACCACCAGGCAAATGCAGCCAGGAGCAATTCCTGTGCATTGGGAATGAGAAACAACAAAGGGATTACCCGTTCTTAGGAAACGGATTCGATGTTTAGGAACGACGGATTTTTGACCAGATGTAAAATCTCCTGGTAGTCAAACGTCCACTTGGCGTTTTTGCCAGCTCCAATGCGTTGACCACTCTGAATGATACCGGCTCCGATCAGTCTGCGAATATGAAAGCGCGAAACGCCCAGTTGATTTTCGGCATCAGCCATCGTAATGCGTTTGGCCTGACCTGTGTGACTGGCTTGCAATCGTCTTACTTCCGCCTGCAATGAGGCCAACTCAGTTTGTAATTGTTCGAGTACCTGGGGTATGCGCAATAAGTCCATAGTATATACCTGGATAGGAATAAAAAAATGAATAATGTGAAAAGAATGCAGAGGCAGGGTGTACAACTGGGGAATTGTACTTTTTTGCGGAAGGCAGGTTAGTGTCCCGGTCGACTGGGGATACTGGGAGTATTACTAAAAAATAACGGGGTACTACTACACACAAACAAGGTATTTGCCAGAAGGCTTTTTACAGGTAACAGAAGGGTGTGTAACAAAAAAGGAAAGGATTGTTTTTTTAATAAAGCAGCTTTTGTGGGTAAATGGCCAATAGGAACACCTTTTTCGACGGATAATTTTACGGTTCTCATGAAAGTTGTATGGGTTTGAAGCACTAAAAAAAGTAAATAGACTGGTAAAAATTCAGCCCTGAATTTGATCAGTTTTCAGGTCCGAATCCTTAAAAGCAAAAATAATCCAAACCGATAACAGGTGCAAATAAAATAAGTAGAATATATAGTAAAAATTAAATTTTTATGATTTTTCTTGGATATATGGTAAGTACTCTTTTGACAATTCAGTCTATCCAATCCTGATTTATTGAAGTTTTAACGAAACCAACGTAATTAATATATTTATAAGCGTCCCTATTAAATATTTTAATAAAACTATCAGTTAAGCCAAGCTATCTTCTTAAAAAACCTATAAAATCATATCCTACAACATTAACCTGTTACACAGAACTCTGTATTTATTATATTATTCTTAATAACTACTTATGTAAGTATTTGATAATTAATTAAAAGCATAATAGATAAGGATTTCATTCTTTTGAAACACACGATTCTAAATACTTACTTTTACACTTTTTACTTTATTAATATGCAGTTTGATTATAGAGATAACTATTATGGGAGTATTTTAGACCCATTACATGGTGACATAAAACTTTCAGAAATTGAAAAATGGTGCATTTCGCAACCCATATTTTCCAGATTAAGAAAAATAAAACAAAACACTTTCCTCTATTATGTTTTTCCTTCTGCCAATCATACACGATTTGAACATTCTATTGGAGTAATGCATCTGGCAGGAAAAATTTTTGATTCTTGTAAAGAAAATTATGCAACAGGTAATAAGAAGCAAGAAAAATATTCACTACAAACAAATCCTAATTTTTTCGATTTAAATACATTACAAGGTCAAGAACAAGTTTATTATCAAGAATTAAGATTAGCCGCATTATTACATGATATAGGACATGGACCTATGTCTCATCTATTTGATGAGTTTTCAATTTCTAAAGAGGCATTTTTAAAGATAGTTGATGGAGATAAACAACTACAGAAATATAAAGTAGGTTTTGAAAATCTTATTGATAAAAATAATGGTAAAGTTGAGCATGAAGTAATATCATGTGCATTTATCTTTTATTTAATTGATAAAATGAAAAACGTATATATTCATACACCACAAAAGTTTTCTAATTCGAGCCAATATGTTGTTGATAGCCTTTCTTCAGAAAGAATTGTAAAGATGATTGAACCTAAATTTGAGGGTTTAGAAGATATAAAACATAATGATCTTGTTTATACGGAGTTTTTCTCAAAGATTGTTACAGGCTTTCCTATTGATGCGGATAGAATGGATTATTTGCTTAGAGATAGCTATTTTTCGGGAGTTACATATGGAGTCTATGATATAAATAGGATATTTGCATCATTCTTAGCTTATAAGAATAAAAAGAATGAAGTTGATTTATGTTTTAAGGAAAGTGGACTAGAATCCATGCTGAGATTTATTCAATCAAGATCACATTTATATAATCAAGTCTATTTTCATAAGACTAACCGAGCCGCAAATACTATGCTTACGTATGGAACTAGGCCAACATGTAGCTGTGGTACCAAAAGCAAGCTTTTAGATGAATGCGAAAATTTAGAAAAGCTTCTAGAATTTTATACTATAAATAGTGATGAATATTTTCTCAATAGAACAGTAAAAAAACAGCTAGCTCAATCAATGACACAAAAAAAAGTAATTGAAGAGTTAGTTAATAGGAAGCTTTTCAAGCGTGTATATCAGAAGAAAATTGTTTTAGGGGTTTACAGTGATAAAGAGTTAGAAACTAGAAAAATTAAAGAAATACGGCAAAAAATAGATAATCAACTGAATTCACTTTTTGAGCTTGATAACATTTGTGCGGTATCTGATTACTATGAAAACTTTACTTTCAAAGAGGCCGATTCTAAAAGTATCACTCTTGCAAAAAAGAAAAATAAAAAGTACGAATTTATTGAAGATTGGAAAAAGGCGGGAAAAGAATTTGCAATCCTAGATATAACTGTAGGAGTACTAAGAATATACTTACGTAGGACCTTTAAAGATTCAGATGAATTTCAAACTTTTGAAGAAAGAATACGTGCTGTATTAAGACAAGAAATTGAGGATTTAGAGAAATATGAGGATTAGAAATACGCACTACACTATATCAAGATATAATGTAGTGCGTAAAAGCCTAAATAATTTATCAATACAATTAAGGAGTTTTTTATACGATCTATTATTTTTCATAACCACGTTGTAAATATGCATTTTCTACCCAGCGAGTAAAATTATCGTATCCACTATTATCTACCCAACAATATGTTGGGAATAACTGGGAAAGTTTATAGAATTTGCCCCAAGCAGTTGATAGAATACCAGAAGAAAAATAAACGGTATTAGACCTCTTATTGCTTATTTGAGGTAGTTTTTTAAATATTTGCCATTTGCTATCAACATATTCATAAAAATCAATCGTTTTTCCATCGATAGCAACCTTAACTCCTAGATAATCAAAAGGGTTTGGACCTCTTGGAAGAATATTTCCATTTTTACATTTTATCTTATTAATGTAAATTCCAAACAAACCATTGCCATCTTCAAAACTTTTAAAGATCTCATATTTTACCCAGGGACGCTCAAAAGTATTTGATCCTATTAATACAGTTGTTATAGATGTATGATGAAGCCCATCCTCAATCAATTTTTTTAATGCTGCTACGCCTTTTAGTTGTGACTCCTCCCAAATAGATTTATCATAAAAAACAGATTCTTTGTCTTTGGTCAACCAAGCATTTCTAACAACATTAGCACGAAAATCAACTACATCTTTATAATGGAAACTAAAAAAAACATGTCTAGCCATATTATTTATTTACCAATTTGATTATGTCAACAACCCTCTTAATTAATACTTCTGGTAGACATAAATTGTCATTTAGCTCCATAAACTTTGCCTTGTTTCTAATAAGTGCTGTATCTTTATAATATACATCAAAATTTTGGTCAACTTTCCTCCATATCTCTTTTGACATATAACCAGTAGCACCAACAGGAATAGGAAGCAATCCTTTTGAAATGGCAACATCAAATTCTTTCATTACCCCATCTGCATTAATGGTTTGACCATCTTTACTTTTGTTACCAAACAAAAATAAAGCGATTCCTGCCATAGATATCATTTGGTGCCGATACTCATCCCACATCTCAGTTAGCAACTTTGTTCCTGTCTTAAATTGAGGAAATGGCCTTAATATCAATTGTTCTTCAGAATATTTATCTTGATTCTCAAAAATCCTTTCAAGTGCACCATTTATTATAGCACTTCCTACACCCCATCCAAATCCATTTACTATAGTTAAATTCTCCCTTATTAATTCACTACTTAGTTTGTGGATAAATTCTTGCGCTTGATTTGTATCCATTGAGCCATATTCAACAGCACTACCAGAAATAAAAATAGTTTTCTTTTGAAACTGTCTTTCAATCTCTTTTAATATTGATAAGATGTCCTCATATTCTTCTATAAGTAAAGCTTGTATTTTGTACCTCTTTAAGTCCTGTACCATTAATTCTTGCTTTCTATTAGCATATTCATAATCAGCTTTATTTTTAAATTCAGATCTTTTAATCCTTCTAATAAAGCAGTAGTGCTGACGTGAACTCTCACCGAAGCGAAAGCTTAATCTTGCTAACACATTTGCCAGGTTAGGATCAGTAAAACTGAAACCAATGAAAAGGAAAGTTTTTGATAGCAAGTCTCCATTTAATGCTGTGGCAAATGATTGGTGAGTAAGGGAGTATTTTTCAAAATGGTCTTTTGTAATGATAGCATCAGCAGGATGATGCACATCACCATGCATTTTATAGACAACAGCTTTTCTATTAGGTACAGTGTGTGGAAGCTGCTTAACCTCATGTTTAACATCAGGTTTACGATGCAACTGTTTTAATGCGTCTTCAATGAGTGTATCATAATTAGTAGTCCAATAGGTTTCAATTGGTAACTTAGCTAATGTTTGATGTACTTCTGACGGGGAAGAAATATCGGAAAACTCCTCCATAATCTTTCGTCTTATTTTGTCTATATTTTGGTTTTTATTGACATGATATTGAGCAATTGAAATAAAATCGCTTTCCTTGCTTATATCTAACCCTAGCTCGGTAGCTATATCATCTAATAATTGAGCCCAAGTCACAAAACCCTTTATTCTAGATAAACCAGCTCCAGCAAATATTGCAGCATCTTTTTGTCGAATATGTTTCACATATTCACTTATGAACGTCTTTATTTCAGGTGAAAAATTCATAGGAGTATCATTAATTAGTTAACCAATCTTTCAACATTATCTTTTTTCCATTAGGATAAATAACAGTATATATAGTATCCCAAACCTGTTTGTAATAGTTGTAAGAACTCTCTTTCTCAACTCTAGGATAAATTTGTAAATACTCATTACCTATCCAATTGCCATCATTTTCCGCAATGGGAATGATGGATATGTTTTCAATATATTTATCTGCATCACCATAGCCTAGCTCCCAATTTACCCACTTAGAGGTAATTGCTTTATTAGTAGCTAATACAACAAACTTTCTATTTTCTTTGATTTTATCTTTTATTTTTCTAGCTGTTTCACCGTTAGGAACATCAGGCATGCCCTCATCTAGCCAATCAACATATACATCAACTCCAAGTTTGTTTAATAAAACTAAAGCCTTTTCAATCTGTTCTTTATCATGATGACTATGTGATAGGAAAACAGTAGGGTTTCTATTTCGCCTTGCCTCAAACATCTGATTTTTTTTATTAGAGAAGGCACGAACTTCCTGTTCAGACGCACCCAAGCGAACCTGAAGCAAGTCATTTTTTGTAAGTATTGTCATACTAGTAAAATTTTTACATGAGATAATATCCAACTATCCTCCCGGTATTGGCATTAATAAGAAACAGAAGAAATAGTTTAGAAACCTCTCTTAAAAGAGAGGTTTCTACAATGGATAGAAAACGGATTACAAAAAAGATTACTTTTCTTTTCTCACACCCTTAAACGGTTTGTCATCCGATTTCTGGTCGATAAACTTCCCTGTGTTGGTATCACGTTTTACCCATCGTTCAGTCTGCGGATTGAACGTCTGAGATCTCTCTTTTATAGATCCAACTCGGTGTCCGTCTCCAGACTTGCCATTTTTAGCCATTTAAAAACACCTCCTCTCATTTTTTTTAGTGAAATAGCCTTTGTGCATTGACTTATGGAGCAAGCACCTCTCCATTGGGATAAAATGCTACAAGTTGAGGACAAGGTGTAGCTGCCTAAGAAGGAAAAACAAAAGAAGTATTGGAAATTCAGAACTTCTTTTGCTATTTTGCGGAAACAAAATAGTACCCTTAGCCTTTCCAAAAGGCTATCCTCAATACAGAACACGAAGTCGGTCTTCCGCCAAGTCGCCCGACTTTTGTGTTTTATTACCTTTCAAATTATTCAAGCACAAGCATTTCTTTTAAAAAGAAACTCATTCTTGCATTTAAAGAAACATAATAACAATCTACTTCTTTTGAACTTGTGACTTACCAAAAACAATAACTTTGTTTTGTAAACACTTACTATTAAAACTGCTTTCAACAGTAGCTTTATTGTTTACAAATATACAAATAAAATTATGTTTGTCAACCAAGTAATATATTTTTTATAAAAGGCATATTGCTGAGTTAATAAAGCCAATCAACATACAGAGATTGGATTCATATAGCTTATTTTTATAAACTATATAAATGATCTATTATACTGTAAGAGATGTGATTGATATTGAGAATGTTCATACACATTTTTTGAATACTCTCAATATATAAGTCTTTCTTACTTTGCTTGTATACTTGAATATAAGAAGGATGATGAATAGGGATAAAAGTGATATTATTGATAAGAATAGAAGAATACTTAAATTCGTCTGATAGGGTTATATTAGTAATCCCTTTCTTCTTTAGCACAAACGTTGCAACTTGCTTTCCCAATAAAAAAACAATATCTGGTTGAAAAAAATTTAATTCGATCTCTAAGTTTGGAAAACACTTTTCCATTTCATGCTCAAGAGGATATCTTATTTTGCCTTCTTTTAAAGGAAGGCATTTTACCAGATTAGTTTTGTAAAACGAAATTTTGTCTATTAAGAGATTTTCTATTGCTTCAATTAGAGCGCCTGAACGTGTATCAGATGCTAAAGGTTGTCTAGTAATTTGATCTTCATCAAATTGCACTGCAGAAAGTCCAACCCAAAAAACATTTGGATTTTTTGATTTATCTAATACAGGAAATTGGTTTAAGTAGAGTCCACATAGGTTGCATAACTTACTTCTAACTGGGTTCAGTTCGAGATTCAAGACCGTTGAATATTCTGCCATTATTTAAGTTGATTGTGTTGTAAATATAGGCATGAACCTTTTCACTTTCAACCTCTGAATAATTTCCGCTATGAAAATTAAATTGCAAGCGGCCAACAAGATTTGAAAGTGTATTATTAGGGGCTATATTTTGAACACTGGCATTTATCCCTTTTCTTTCCAAATCATGATATATCTGAGTTCCATGATATGGCCTATACTGAAAGACACTAGTTCTAAAGTTCGTCTGATAACTTTCTGAAATTTTCTTTAATTCTTCTGCTAAGCGAAATGTCATCTCCATATCCTCTAAAGTTTCATCTGGAAAGCCATAAATAAAATATCCTTTAATATTTATTCCTGCTTTGAAGACCTTTGTGAGATTCTCTACTATTAGTTGGACGTTTTTAGTTTTATTAATCGAGCTTAAAACCTTAGGAGATCCTGATTCAATCCCTATAAAGAGTTCATAACAACCGCTTTTCTGTAACAACTGCATTATAGAATCTTCAATGTTATGAAAAGTCATGACATGTGCCATCGCACGCCATTGAAGATTCTGACCTAAGAATACATTTATTGCTTTTTGTACTGTATTACGTGTTTTTAGGAATAAATCATCTAGCACTCTAATTGAGTTAACGGAGGGATATTGTTGCTTAATTAAATTTAATTCAGCTTTTATTGAAGCCTCACTCCTCTCTCGAATAGAAAAATCCTTATTTAAGGATCGAGCCGCAGCACAAAAGGTACAATCATATATACAGCCCCTACTCGTAACTATATTAGCCTCAATAAAACCTAAAGGGTGAGCAACTGGCTCATTAGGAAAAAAATCTCTATTTAGTGGAATATCAGAAATGTCATTTACAAAATACCTCGAATGTTGATCTACTTTAAAAACTCTTCTATTATTTGATTTGAAAAATGGATCTTCAATTAAACGATTAAGAATAATATCAAATGTTATTAATTCTCCATCTCCTGTTACTACATCTATTTTATTATCTGAATTCCAGCCTATTATGTCTTTGTATAAATCTTTAGTTGCTAGTCCACCAATTATTAAATGAGTCTGAAAAGAAATATTTTCAACTATTTCCTTTACTAGATCGTAATTAGTAGTAAATATATTGCTTGCTAAAAAGTCAGGCTTGGAAGTATTTAACTCATGTAGCAGCTCATTTACAGATATTCTCTGATGGACAGCGTCAATTAAACTGACATCAATCCCATTACTTTGCAAAATAGTAGCAATGTACCCTAAACCAATGGGTGGAAGCGAATCCTCATCATATAGGTCGTTCTTCTCTCTGAATAATGGAGAGTTAATAATTACCACTTTCATATTTTTAGTATTTAGTACCTAAAACTTTAAAAAGGGCTCAATAGTGACTATACTTATATTTATTTAGTTTGTTTGGATAGATTCGCTATTAGTCATTCTTATTTTAATACTGAGAGTTTCTGAGTTAGAATCATTATATCTTTTATTGGTGCTCTACTATTTATTTTTGTATATAATTGAAGTTTTTCTAGCGCAATTTCTACAGTTAAGTTATTCTTAATACACAATTCTTCGATTATCCATAAGACACCCCTTACCTGCAAATTTTTTCTTGTAGCCACCTTACGTAAACTTCCATCTGCACTATAAATAATTGCATTTTTTCTAAGAGCGAGCTCTAAGACTGAACAGTCGGCAATACTCAACCCACGATTTTCTATAGAGAGACTTAGAATCGTTTCTAAGTCTCCATCACCATTGATATTCAGCTTCCCACTTTTTACATATTCGTTAATCTCTTTCAGCTGAGTTTCATTAGTGATCTCATTAATAACTTGTGTGGTAGTATATACTACTAAATCCAGTTGAAAAAAACCCTCAATTAATGCTAAATCGACTAGATCAAATAGGATACATGAGTCCTTAATAACTACCTCTGAACTATTGCTTGCCAATGTATCCATTTCTTAATTGGTCAACTGTTACATCCCATAATGTTGCAGCCTTACTCAAACTTATTAGTTCCTCGGCTAAAGCTCTATTTACTAATTGATCAAAATTTCTTGATTTTTCTTCTCCTTTGTACTTGCCAGGTTCATCTTTCGCTCCGTATTCTTTTGATATGTAAACGACCCAACGATTATAATAACTTTCAGTTATCACCTCCATTTCTTTTAACCTATGGACAATTGCTCTAATTGAAATTCCGAAATACTCCTTGATGGCTATTAACTCTTGTATTTTAATATAGTTTCTTTTGGTAGAACCGATCATCTTAATAAGCATCTCTCTCGGTAGCAAAAAACAACTTGAAAACAAATGACAATATTTTTCAACTTCCTTTGGATTATCTTCTATTGATTTATTTAGGATGAGTAAAAGATGAGCAAGCTCATGAATAACTGTAAATCTAATTCGTTCAATCGGTTTGTTTCGAGTATTTACAACTACGATCGGAATCTTTTCTGAAGTGTAAACAGCGAGCCCATCTATATCATCAACATCATCAATCAACAATATTTTTACTCCTCTCAACTCAAGCATCTCCACCAAATTGTGAATAGGAATAAGTCCTAACTGCCAGTTACTTCTTAATTCTGCAGCTGCTAGCTCTATATCATTTCGATTATTTATTACAAAGTTTTCAAGAGGATTTTCAAATTTACTTTCTAATCCTAGTATATTTTCAATCTCCAAAGATCGTTCGACATAATATCTAACCTTCTCAATAATAGATTCTTCTATTTTTTTGGACAGCGTTGTTTTCTTTCTGAATAATACTTCTCCAAGCTCTACTTGGTCTGTCTTTAAAAAGAAATCGGGCTTAACCTTAAGTGCCTTTGAGATAGCTATTAGAGCATCATTTGAGGGTTTCATTAAGCCCATTTCATATTTATGAAGTGCTTGTTTTGTCACTATATTTTCTAGTGCATCGGCAAGTTCTTGTAAAGAAAATCCGGCCATTTTCCTAGCCAACTTTAATCTATTGCCAAATATATTTTGTTCTGACGGTGTCATTGATATAACAAATTAGTTGACAAATATATAAATAAATACATAAATGTCAACTAAACTATATCAAATTCATTAACAAATCTTAGATTACCATATTAAATAATATGATAGATGAATACATACTAGCCTTTCAGTAAAAAATATATTTATACTGTCCTTAAGAACCACTTTACTTTATCCAAACAGATAAAATCTAACCACAGTAAAATAGTTATTAACAATTTAGATAGATGCAATATCTCACAAGAACACAGAATATGTCAAGGGTGTTTTCACCTTATTTATACCGTATTTTTACGTATAATTGTAGAAATATCTATAGAATGAACCTATAGCCTATTATATCTAGCTTTATTTAGGAAGAGATAGAATAATCTATGCCAGAAAAGCCCCACAGCGTCAAATTGAATCCACTTATCTAGCAGCTTATTTCTGGAATAAAGCTACATAGCAGAAACATGTGTATTTTTGTTTTAGCATCTTTCCTCTAATGTTATTATAGGCATATTTAAAAAATAGAAAGAATATCACTAAACCTTATCCAACATACAATTTTACCTTAAGCTTTTAAGCTACTTACAGTTTACAATAATGGATATTTCCATAAATCAGGATTATACACATGAATTAAAAATAATTATCAACTTGGCGAACGAACGATAGTAACTCATATAGAGATATCCAGATTCTATAAATACTCTTTTATCTTTAAAGACACTATGCTTACTGTCAGGCAACAGTACTTTTATCACTACTTTTGAATAACCATTTACTATTGGTTATATAGCCGTTAAATATTGCTTGAATAACTTTACGTCATCGTTCATAAATGACAAATCATTTGCATCAGCTCAATGGTTATTGCCAAGCTCCGCTTTTGGAAATGCCTTTTTAGTTACAGGGAATCATTCCTTAATTGTTTCCTTAAATGTGTGTCTGTCAAATCCGAAATTAACTAGGTTGTCAAGAGTCATTGCTGCCCGGTTCAACAACCAATCAAATCCAACAATCTTTAGGACTCCCTGTGTTGATTCGTTTTCTTGCTTGAGTCGTTGAGCTTGCATTGCGTCCAGCTCTGTTTCACAACCAATTACGACCAAACAGTATGGACGATATATACCAGGAAATTTTTTTGCAGCGTATAAGCCGTTATTTATTGCCCAATCTCTGAAATCTAAAGCTTGCCTTTTAGCATGGGTCGTTTTAGCTGATAATTCGCCAGCTTTTGTCATAATAGGAAAATCAGCTTGTTCAATTTCTACTACAGTGTAACTATTATCCATAGATCTAATAAGGAAATCAGGTATCAAGTCTTCACCAAACTTAGGCTTTGACCAAATCTGAGCATGAAATGGCTCAAGAATGTATGGATTAGCAACCAAGAAATTCTGATAATCTATCTCGGCTTTACCTCTACTAAAGACTAGTTCTGAAAAGTGTTTCAACCCATTAGAACTAAAGTTAAACCATCTAGCAATCAACGCTGCAAAAATATGTTCCTGTGCATTCTCATTAATGGCAAAACCAAGATTATTGGTGATGCCCATTGGAAACCTGTCCTCGGTTTCAACTGATTTTACCACATCAATAAGAGATTCTTTAGCAGCTTTAGTCCAGGCAGACGTCTTATATTTTTCACTTGACAACTCTAATAATTGAATGCTAGGTAATCCTTGCATTATGAATGGAAGGTGTTCTAGAGACTTGCTTGATATATAGCTTAAAAATCTTGTAACATTGTTAGTAGCTCTATATCTTTCAGCATTGATTGCTGCTTCAGCTAATTTTTTTATTCCATTTGGCCCCCAATGGAGGGTTCCTATAACTCCAATGTTCTGAAATTCTGCTTTATAAGTTATGCCTCCATAATCTGACAAAGCAAGTTTTATACAAAGGTCCAAAGCTTTAGTGTCATTATGCTTATACAGTTCTGCGACAACTTGGCTTATCTCTTCTAAGCTACCTTCTCTCTCGGCTAAATCAACAAGTTGTTCTATTGAAAGTTCTTGTCTCATTTTGTGTTTTTTTAACTTGTCGCTAACTTTTTCAGACTTTGCGCTCGGGTGGGTTTCGTGGTACTAAAATATCAACGAGCGCTGAACTATGAATCGAAGCACGAAGCTCCAAGTTTACACGTTGCATCGTCTGACGCAAAACCCATGTTACTGTATTTTTTACTGAGTATTTGTCATTATACTATACTTTATCTTGTTCCAAAAACTCCTTTAACCCTAAGTCTGAGAAACCTAATGAAAAAATGGGCCTTACAGAAGAAACATATTTTACATATTTTACATACTGAACGTATTTTACATACTTTACTGGTTCAACATAAGGCATAGAAGGACAGGTTTCAAGGGTAAATCCAACTCTATAACCTTGTGTGTCATAAATAATATTGTCTACAAACCAACCTATATGTTTACCCTTCCAGCCATATATTTTATCTTCCTCAATGTAACAAACTGCGTGACCGTCCCATATATAGATTGCATTATCATTTTCCGATGAAATATATGCAACTGGTCTTCCGTTTTTATCATAAAGTGTTGTTTCCATCTTTCTTTATATTAATATCATTTTTTTACAGGATTCAGCTTACTTGTCAAACTTATTATTTCATTTTGTAAACTATCAACAGTTAGTTTTAGTCGATTATTTTCAGTTTTCAAGGTTATACTGAAATTTTCTGCTTCTTTTATTTTGTTTTCAGTCTGTATTATTTCTCTTTCTTTTTCAAGTTTACCAAAGTAGTTACCTATTCCAAAAACAAGTAGAATAACAAATGCCGCCCCACTAATTACTTCTGTATTTCCAAAATGATGAAGTAAATTCTTTTTATCTGGGCTTTTATAAATACCATTTGATTCAATATGCTTTATTGCAAACAAAATTAAATCTTTGAAATTCTGTTTTTTCGAATCGTCGTAAACATAGTCTTTGAAAATTCCAATAACACCTGGAACAGTGCTATGTTCCTCCCTTGTGAAATAGAGTTTGTCAAGTCTTTGAGATATGGAAGAATTGTTACCAGTGTATAAGTTAATAGTGTCTTTTAGTGCCGCCTTCCAAGTATTTCCTTCTTGAACATTCGAAATTGAATCGATATCACTCAAGTATTTGTTTAGGGCAGTTATTGCTTTTTTAGATTTACTCCACATACGTGTTAGATGTCTTTATATTCTTGTTTGAGTCTGTGTCAAAACTAGCGCTAGTTCATAAATAGACACACTTTTGGTTTGAGTGTAATAAGTGAAATATTGAGGCCAATCCAATAATAACCATTCTCCTTTCCTCCCACAATACCTCAAATAAGGTATTTTCACCCTTATGGTGAGCTATTTTTTCACCATAAGTACGGTTTCAGGTTGGCGGTCCTTCTTGAACCAGAATAGTAACGAAAAGATGGACAGAGTGTTGGTGAAAATTTAGGTGAGTAACCAATGTGTAACCCCAACAGCAACTGCTTAAAAACACAAAACCCCTGACTTATTTTCATAAATCAAGGGTTTTCGTGATTTGTTGAGGTCCCGAGCGGATTCGAACCGCTGTAGGAGCTTTTGCAGAGCTCAGCCTAGCCACTCGGCCACAGGACCATTCGTTTTTCGTGACGCAAAAGTAGGAATAATATTACATTTTCCAAACAATTAGCGCCACAGAAAAAAAAATCTTTCACAAAAAAGATTACTCCAAAAGCAAAAAAGCCTGCCTGAGGTTGCTCAGACAGGCTTTTTATGGCTTTCGAAAAGTGAAAAGAAATTATTTCTTTCCAGAATTCAGTTGCTCTTTCAGGGCAGCTAAAGCTTCGTTGTCACCAAGAGTTTCAGGTTTGTCTTCCTCTTTAGTTTCTTTCGCTTTTTTCTTAGGAGCCGCTTTTTCAGTGGCTGCCTCTGCTGCGTCTGTGTATACTTTAGAATGAGAAACCACAATACGTTTTTCGTCTTTATGGAACTCAGCTACTTTAAAGTCAAGAGACTCGCCTACTTCAGCTACAGAACCATCTTCTTTTGCCAGGTTTTTCAGAGCAGCGATGCCTTCAATACCATATGGCAATTCGATAGTTGCACCTTTGTCGTTTTTAGAGATCACAGTACCACGGTGAGTAGAACCTACATAGAATACTGTTTCGAAAGTATCCCATGGGTTTTCTTCCAGTTGTTTATGACCCAGAGCCAAACGACGGCTGTCAGCATCGATTTCAAGAACGATTACATCGATTTCTTCGCCTACTTTTGTAAACTCAGAAGGATGTTTGATTTTCTTGGTCCAAGACAGGTCAGATACGTGTACCAAACCATCGATACCTTCTTCCAGTTCTACGAACAGACCGAAGTTAGTCAGGTTACGTACAATACCTTTGTGCTGAGTACCAGGAGCGTATTTAGTCAACAACGCAGGGTTAGTCCAAGGATCTTCAGTCAGTTGTTTGATACCCAGAGACATTTTGCGCTCATCACGGTCAAGAGTCAATACTACCGCATCGATTTCGTCACCGATCTTCACAAACTCCTGAGGGTTACGCAGGTGTTGAGACCATGACATTTCGGATACGTGGATCAGACCTTCTACACCAGGCATCAGTTCCAGGAATGCACCGTAATCTGCTACGTTTACGATTTTGCCACGAACTTTTGAACCTACCTGTACGTCTGCTGGTAATGAATCCCATGGGTGAGGAGTAAGTTGTTTCATACCCAATGAGATACGTTTCTTGTCTTCATCGAAGTCAAGCACAACTACGGTAACTTTGTCGTCCAGCTTCAATACTTCTTCCGGATGCGTTACGCGGCCCCAGGAAATATCTGTGATGTGCAACAGACCGTCTACACCACCAAGGTCGATGAACACACCGAAGTTGGTAATGTTTTTCACAACGCCTTCCAATACCTGACCTTTTTCGAGGTTGGTAAGGATTACCTGGCGTTGGTTTTCCAGATCTTTCTCGATCAGGACTTTGTGAGATACGACTACGTTATCGTTAGCATAGTTGATCTTCACAACTTTCACTTCCATTTTCTTACCTACATAGATGTCGAAGTCACGGATTGGCTTCACATCAATTTGAGAACCAGGTAAGAAAGCTTCGATACTGAAAATATCTACAATCAGACCACCTTTGGTACGGCGTTTTACAAACGCTTCGATTACCAGGTCCTGATCCAGGGCTTTCTGAATGTTGTCCCATGCAGTCAGGATTTTAGCCTTTTTGCGGGAAAGAATCAATTGTCCGTTTGGATCTTCCTGGTTTTCAACGAATACATCGATAACATCACCTACTTTAAGGGTTGGATTATCGCGGAACTCGGACAGAGGCACCAGACCGTCTGATTTAAAACCGATATTGACGATCACATCTCTTTCCGAAATGCCTACCACTGTACCTTTCACCACTTCTTTCTCGGCTACTTCTGTCAGTGTACCTTCAATAAGAGCTTCCATTGCGGCTCTTTCGGCTGCCGTGTAGCCGCTACCAAGACCTTTGGAGGTTACCTTGTCCCAGTCAAAATTTTCAGGAGATTTACTCATAATGTTGTGTGTATGACCCAAATATACATCAGCCTGTGGGTCGGGCAAGCTGAAATTTAGTGAATAATAGACGTCTTGTCTTTTTGTAAAAAGGGAAAACGGGCTGCAAAAGTAGAAAAAAATATCAGAGAATCAAAATTTTCCGATCTGGCATTCGTATTCTTTGAAGATATTTTATTGTAAACGAAGTGACCGGAGTTCCAGTCATTGTTATCTGTGACTGGAACTCCGGTTAAAGCTGAAACTGAACATACTTCCAGTCATTTTGGAAAGTGAACAGAGATCGAATATTTCTTCAACGTGACTGGTATTCCAGTCAAAACAAAAAGTGAACGGAAGTATGGTCAAAACCGAAAGCGAACAGAGTTCCAGTCATTTTACAAAGTGATTCGATTTCTGTTCACTTGCCTTGCCGAACAATTTTCCAGTCACTTGACCATCGATTTCCATTTTGACCATACTTCCGGTCAGTCACCTATATTGACCATAGTTCGGATATTTCTTCTGTGTGACCAGAACTCCGGTCAACATTTACGACAATCACTTCATTCTCTCCCCTTTTTTGTCCTCCTGAAAGGAACTCGTGGCAAGACCGGCGGCCTCTGGATTTGGAAATAATTCTTTTCTCATACCCCAAACGCGGCTCTATTTGTCAAGAGATCCTTCCAGGAAGACAGGGAGAGTGTTTTTCTTTAGTTACAAACCACTTTTCCAGAAAAGTTGTGGGACATGATAAGACCTATGTATGCGCCCGGTTTCCCGCAAACCCTGTTTGTGAAAATCCGATATTGTAGGGGCGATTGGCAGATCGCCCTGATTCGTGCAGACACGGTATGGGATACATCCGAAAGAGTCGTCTGATAAACCCGGCCATTCGCGAATGGAACCAGGGCGATCTGCCAATCGCCCCTATATTGCACAATGGTGGTTCACCAATCCAACCATTCGCTGCACGAAACATGGGCACCCGCAAGGGGATGCCCCTACAGGTTCGGTTTACTCCATGCCGTGTCCTTGGGAACGTGGGCGCACACGCAGGTCTTATCCTGTCTCATATCTTTTCCAGAAATGAATGTTTTAAAAAGAGAGTGCTGGTTCGAATGTCCGTTCGGACCTACATTGAAAGCAACGTCCGTTGCGTTGGTACAAATTGAGCCTTGTTTGGGTGTGTGATATTACTCAAACAGGGTTTTGCCTACCAACGCAGCGGACGCTCAATGCTGTCAAGACCATATAAAATGTAAGTCTGTTTTGCAGGATTTCTCAGAAACCTAGCGATTGGACTACCTATAAAGTAGGAGCCTTTTTTGTAACATGTGCCAATAACCGGACTTTTGAACCACCCCACCCTCCGGGCACCCCTCCTTAAAAAGGAGGGGAGTGGCGAGCCTTTTGTTAGCTACCATTTCTACAATAAGTACTTTAAGTGTAGAGTATTGTCTTTTAGTATATTGGACAAGTTAGGTCATAGACTCGATAAACTCCCCTCCTTTCTAAGGAGGGGTGCCCGGAGGGCGGGGTGGTTCAAACGGTTGGAGTTTGTAAGATGCCACAAAATAAGATCCTATTTTAGGCGTGCTTAAAACGCTCGAACTTTTAGCAATCCTGAAAGGCAGGCTTAAACTCTCTCACTTTGACTGCATTGAGCGGTCGCTTGCGCCAGGAACTTTCTTTGTTTCCAGAAAAGATATGGGACATGATAAGACACGCAGGTGCGCCCCTACATTGGTTCAGAATAATCCATATCATTCGAATGGGAACCAGTAGCTATTATCGTGTCTTATACTTCTCTGAAAATAAAGTAAAACTACAGATGCAAAGGCTGCCTACTTTCCATCCACCCGTCCTTGCGGATTTGGATTGTTTTGTAACGCCTCACACGCTACTGTCCAGGCTGGATCTTCCGAATAGAGAGCACTGCGCAGATAGGCCCAGGTAAGTTGCTGCACGGCAGCCACCCGATCCGGATTTTCATCGGTGGTTTCTGTGACCTGATAGCCGGAAATTCCCCCGAGCATATGTTCAGCTCCAAACAATGTAACCAGCCAATCAGCCCCAGGACTCAGCGTATAGGCATCTGTAAACCACTCTGGCCCGCGAACGGTCAACTGTGAGTAATCCTGATCACCTGCTACGACAAGCGTCGGTGTGGTGAGTCCGGCATAATTCTGATTCAGATACGACAGATGTTCGGCAGCAAATGGACTCAGATCCTCCCCTCCTCTACCACTTGCACAAAGCAGCACCCCAACCTTGATACGGGCATCAGACATATCTTCGTCCAGGCTGCCATCCGCACCGATAACCCGTGAACCCAATAACATACTGACTGTATGCGCACCAAACGAATGTCCAACCGCAGCAATACGGCTTCGGTCGAGGCGGCCTGTAAGTCCGGGAATAGCAGTTTCAATCACATCCAACTGGTCGAGAATATGCTTCATATCCTCTACGCGAACCCGCCAGATGGAAGCCGAAGCCGGATCGGCCAGATAGGTGGCAAGTGCTTCACTGTGTTTTGCGGACGGATTAGGACTCAGTGTTTTGGAATCGAGAAAGGTAGGCTGGATTACTACAAAGCCATGTGCAGCCCAAAAATTGGCAAGGGGTGCATAGCCATCCATCGAAGAGCCAAAGCCATGGGCAAAAACGATGATTGGTAACTGGCTTCCGGTTACAGGGGCAGAAACCCGTACCTCCAAAGCCACTCTCCGACCTGGTGCTGACAACACAACCGGACTTACTGAGATGACAGGTGTTGGTGTACTACGTCCATCTTCTCCTTTACGTAAAGTGGATGTCTCCACGCTGTTTAATGCTGTTTGTTCCATACGTTTTGTATCATAAAAGTGTATTACAAAGTCAGTCCTGACGACTGATTTCTTCGTTGCATGTATGGATACAAAGCTCTGGGTAATTGGTGGGTACTTTTTAAGAGATTCGAACGAAAAGTTATGATTTTCATACTTTCCCTAAGCTCTTCCGAAAGGAGTTAGGGCTAGCACCAGTCACCCGTTTGAAGTAGTTGTTAAAGTAGCTTGGATACTCAAAACCCAGACTATAGCCTATATCCCCTATACTCCAGTTGGTATGTTGAAGCAAAGCCTTAGCTTCAGCAGTGATCCGTTCGGCAATGTGTACAGAAATGGGTTTGCCTGTCACTTCCTTTACGGAACGATTCAGATAGTTGACATGTACAGCCAACTGATCAGCAAAATCCTGGGCAGTCCGTAATTTAAGGGGATCAGTAGCAACTTCAATAGGGAATTGCTTTTCCAGTAAGTCCATAAACAGATAGGTAATCCGTGAAGCTGCATTTCTCTGCTTTGCTCCGTTTTGAGGCAGAATCCTCAAGGCTTCGTGCATGATCAGGTCTATACAACTTCTGAGCATTTCATCTTTCTCATCATACTCACCACTATATACAGAGAGCATTTGCCGATACAGCACTTCAATAAATGCTGCTTGTTCGCTGCTCACCGGAATGACAGGAGTTCCATCAAAACGGAATAGCGGAGAGTTCAGCAAACGTTCTGTCCGATCTCTGCTTCCGATAAAATCTTTGGTAAACAGGCAGGCAAATCCTTTTTGTTCGGGAGACCGATGTTCAGAGGAATAGGGTATATAAGGGTTGGCAAAAAATAGGAAAGTACCTGTTATATCAAAGGTTTGATCACCATAATAAATATGCATATTGCCGGTTCCCAACACTATCTTATAGAAATCACGTCTATTATAAGACAGTGCAGGATAAGCCGGTCCTGTAATCTCAAGGACTTTAAAACCTTTTACTTTCGAATCAGGCGTATAAAAGGCAGAAGCTTCACAATGAGGGGGTAGATTCATCCTACAAAATTAATAAAATCAAACCTTAGATACATTTGATTCCTCACGTAAACTTTTTTACTTCTATCTACCTATTCTGAATCGCTGATAAAGCTTTGGTAGCATTACTTGTAGTTTGTCTTCTATTGGCTTCCCATCTTGAATCCATTCTAACTCCAGATCTATATATACAAGAGAATCCATATTTTCTCCGAAATCTTCTTCAGTCAATAATTCCTCAAAATTGTCTTCCCCTGTTTTTTGTTCGTATGCTTCACTGGCAGCATATAACAATAACTCACCACTATATTCTCTTGCCTCTGCAATAAAATCAATATCTGCTAAATCATCCGGATTGGTTAATGCGATAGTATAAATCCTGCTACCCTGACCAATTAGCCAGGCTCGGAAATAATCATAGTTATCATCAGAACAATGCCCTCGTATTAGTTCACCTGAGGCCCAAATGATCGAAGAATGTAATTTAGAATACAATTCTCCAATTATCTGGTCAAACCGGATAATGCTTTTTACAGGTAGGTTAGTTAGTAAGTCTATGATATTTTCTATCTGTTTATCAAAATTCCGATCTGTCCTTTCTTTGGACTTTTCAATAATCTGCCAAAATTTATCTATATCCATTCGTTCATACGTAAATAGGTAAAAGACATTCTTAGTAGAATGAAATGCAAACATAACTTTTACACCTAAAAATTTGCACCTTTAGCTATTCCCTACTCTTCACACTAAAATAGTATCAGTATACATACCCATATAGGCGCACGATTTAGAAGCTTTTGAGGCGTATTGTCGTAAAATTTATTTATAAAATCTAATCATGACGATAAAATTTTAAACTTGTATACCAAAACGACTGAATACATTCCATCAACCTATCCATCATGTTCAGATTTATTTCTTTGTTTCTAACCAGCCTGTTTGCAGGACTTTCGTGTCTGATAGCTGTTGCCCAAGTCAAAAAAGACGTAACCTATCACAATCCAGTCATAGCAGGAGACTTTGCTGACCCATCCGTAATTCGGGTAGGCGATACCTATTATGCAGCCGGAACCTCTTCTGAATGGGGGCCTGCCTACCCTATCTATACATCCAAAGACCTTGTAAACTGGCAGTATCTGGGACCTGTCTTTTCAGAAATGCCTTCCTGGACTATGGGTAGCTTCTGGGCTCCGGAACTGTATTACCGAAACGGCACTTTCTATGTCTACTATACCGCCCGCCGCAAATCAGATCAACACTCATACATTGGTGTGGCAACCACTACAGACATTCGAAAAGGATTCACAGACCATGGCTGTATCATTGAATGGACCAATGAAGCTATTGATGCCTTTATTATTGAAGATGCCGGAAAGCTGTATATTACCTGGAAGGCTTATGGACTGGATCAGGGAAAACTGATTCAGCTACTGGGGCGTGAACTGACTCCTGATGGACTCAAAGTGCAGGGGGAGGTACTTATGTTGCTCCAGGCCGATCCTAATTCCTGGGAGGCAGGAGGTATGGAAGGACAGGCATTGTTCAAACATGGCGACTATTTTTATATGACTTATTCTGGCAACATATGCTGTGGTCCGGATTGTAATTACATGGTAGGCCTGGCACGGGCCAAGTCACTGAAAGGCCCCTGGGAACGGTATGCAGACAATCCGGTTTTAAAGAGCAGTAACGACTGGAAATGCCCTGGACATGGTACGGTGGTAACGACACCTGATAACCGATACTTTTACCTGCATCATGCCTATTCCGGAACCGACTTTACCTTTATTGGACGGCAGGGAGTACTCAGCGAACTCATCTGGGATAAAAAAACAGGCTGGCCTGCGTTCCGGTATGGTACTACCACACCTGTAGAGGGAACCGCAGCAACTGGAAAAACACAACAGCAACAACTCAGTGTATCAGCAGATTTTTCAAAAGACAAAGCTAGCTCTATCAACTGGGTATGGGATGTAAGTCAGCCTAAACCTGCATATGCTGTTCGCAATGGCTATCTGGAACTCACAAGTCCATCCAATGGAACACAGGCATCTTCCGGCAGCTTTCTGGGACTAGTACTCAAAAAGGGAAATTATACCTTTACCACCGAAATTCTTCCACAGGCTACCAGCACCCAAAGTATCTGCCTGTATGGAGATGCTGAGAATACGCTGAACTTCGGAATAACCAAAGATTCGCTGCAACTCTGGCAGGTAAAAGAGGGCAAAAAAGAGATACTTCAGAGCCGTGTACTGCCAAAAGGTAAAGGCTCTATCCGATTACAGGTACAAAGCACGAAAGGACATCTGTATCAGTTTCGCTGGGGTCGTGCTGAGGCCAAAATGGAAACTTTCAATGCCCAGGCATTTGAAGCGAACTCACTGCCACGTTGGGATCGCGCACCTCGTATTGGATTACAGGTAAGTGGTACAGAAAAGCAAAGTGGTTTATTCCGCTTTGTTTCTGTGGTATACCCGTAAGGCTTATCTATAGCTTTGCAAGCTTTCTTTCGGAGTGCTCTTGAAAGGAGCACTCCCTTTCTGTCCTATGTCCTTGCAGAACAATATCTGCCCTCGCTGCCCTACTAAACTCTACATCTCTCTTCTACAGCCCTCTCTTCCCTGTCCTTCTGAAGGAATCTTGTGACAAGACCGGCGGCTTTTCCGACTGGAGATAATTATTTCTCCCAGAAACCAAACATCACTCTATTTGTCACAAGATTCTTTCAGAAAGACAGAAAGGGACCGATCCTTTCAGGATGACAGGGAGGAGAGTGTATCTTGCAGAATGACAGAAAGAATTATCTTTTCTAAAAACCAATAGAGAGCTTTTATAGCATGTCATTCCTGGCCTGTGTTTGGAAAACAATCTCACACAATCCTTTTGTTAACCACTGATTTACAACACATTACAATCACTAAACCATTTTTTCAACGTAAATACAACCAGCATAATGAATATCGGAATTATTGGATCAGGCCATATAGGAGGCAATTTTGGACTTCATCTCGCCAAAGCGGGGCATCAGGTTATGTTTAGTTCCCGCCATCCTGAACAGCTGGCAGACCTTGTCAGACAGGCGGGATCTAACGCACAGGCAGGCACTATTGCACAAGCAGCAGATTCCGGTAGTCTCGTGGTGTTATCCATTCCCTACGGGAAAATTCCTGAGGTAGCCGAACAGGTGGGTACGTTTGTACATGGCAAGACATTGATTGATACCTGCAACGCCTATCCGCAACGGGATGGTGAAATTGCCGAACGGGTCCGGCAAAATCCGGATCTTCGGGAAACTCAGCTTACCGTAGATTCCTTCCCTATGGCCTCTGTGGTTAAGGCGCTGAATACAATCTACTTTGTGAATTTACGCGATTATGCTTTTCGTCCGGAAGGTAGCCGGTATGCATTACCTATTGCCGGTAATCGCGAAACGGCCAAGAAGGAGGTTACAGATCTATTACATGAAATAGGTTTTGATGTGCTGGATGTAGGGAGTATAGCAGACTCCAAAGTGATGGAAGTAGACCAGCTATTTTACAACAAGCCAATGTCGTTGCAGGAGATGCAAAAGGCAGCCGGCTCCAGATAAACGTATGGCCTGGTTGTTAAACTATAATTTTCAGAAAATTACGGAGTAATAGCCAGGCCTTCTTTCTATTATGCATACAAAGAAATAACCTTGATCCTGTTTCATTAATAAACCGACTGTATGGTATAATACATATACGGATCGTTTTCGTCCAGCCACCGATAGCTTTCATAGACCTCTACATCTATTCCTGCCTGAACAACTGACTCAAATGCTCTGGGTATCCAGCAAAACAAGGCTTGCTCACAAAGACGATCTGCATGCAGGTACTTCTCTTTCAGAAAAAACCATGTATCAATGGGTGGTGTATCACCCAGATCAAAAAAAGTCTTACTCTCATGCTCAGCTGCTCCATCACAAGTGGTGTTACATGCTTCGAAGGACAATACTCTTCCTTGTTTCAGTAGTTCCTTCAAATCTTCAGTGGCATAGTGTGGTCTGGCATTTTTTGCCAGTTGAAGCATTTCTCTCAAGTGATCAGGATAGTATTTGTCTGTGTCACAGCGATAGCCACCATTCTCTTCAAATGTATACAATTTTGTGCCTCCTATCTCAGGATTAGTCTGCCGAAATACTCTGCCATAGGATTCATGGGTGGGATCAAAGTTTGCGGCAAGTCTTTGTGTCCAGTTTATTACCCGCCGGAGTTCCAGGACAAAGGTGGCTACTTCTGTGGGTGTCCAGTTTTGTTGTGAATACATGTATAAATCTTGTACCTGATGTTGGCTCTGAAAGCATCAGTAAAATAACGGTGTAAAAGCGAATGATCCTATCATATTCTTAAATCCCTCCAGGAAACAAGGCAGGAATAAGTATAAGCAAACCAATCAGGTAACCTAATTTCCATATATCACTATCTGTTTCCCTCATATATCTTCTACTCCTATCTTTAAACAAAACACTTGTATAACTACCACAAAGCCAATCGGTTCACTTATGAAAGCTCTTCTGAGTAGTGCCTGTATGTTATTAACCTGTGTAACCTCTCTGCAGGCACAATCCTCTTCAGATTCCCTGAGCATACTTGCCCAGTATCAGAAATTCATACAAGTGTATACTGCTAAAGACTATAGCCAGTGTGTAAACATTGGATCTCAGTTGCAAAAACGGCTGGAACATCCCAATGTGTTATACAAACTGGCCCAATGTCAATGTCAGTCAGGCCTTACTGAGCAAAGTCTCGCCTTACTTGGCCAGCTAGCCGTGCTGGGGCTTCCCTACCAACCAGAGGAAAACGAAAACTTTCAGGCACTGACAACCCATAAAAATTTCCTAAAGATTCGTGAGCAGTTTGCCCAAAACCGACAGCCTGTACAAAACAGCTCAAAAGCATTTGAGCTGTCAGACCCGTTACTGATTCCGGAAGGCATTGCAGCAACCTCACAGGGAGAACAATTTTTTATCGGCAGCCTAGCTAAAAATAAGATTGCCTCTTATACCCCACTGGCAGGCGAGCACGACTGGGTAGCTTCTCAACAGGATGGGATGTTTTCGGTGCTGGGGATGAAAGTAAGCAAAGATGGTCAATCGCTATGGGTATGCAGCGCATCTGAAAGAGATTCGCTGAATGGGTATTCCGGCATCTTCCAGTATGACATTTCTACTGGAAAACTGCGTCACAAGTATCTGCTGGACAACAAAACCGGAGCACACCTTTTCAATGACATAGTGGTTACCCGCAAAAATGCCGTTTACTTTACCGATAGCAAAGGCGGACAGGTACTCACTATCCAACCCAATACCAACCAGATAGTACCGTTACCGAAAGAAGTCGACTTCATCTACCCCAATGGCATTGCGATGGATGAAAAAGAAGAAAATCTTTATGTAGCTGATTTGACAGGCCTAATCCGTATAGAACTCACCACAGGCAACTATTACCGGATTGCAACTAACCAGGTAACCTACCTGAATGGTATTGATGGATTATATATCTACAAAGGTACACTTGTCGCAATCCAGGATTCGGGGAATAATGACGACCGGATTATACGGCTGTATCTGGATAAAGACAAGAAGAAGCTTGCCAAAGCCCAAACCCTCCAGTCTTTTCATCCGGACTTTGTGATTCCTACTACAGGAACAATTGTGGGAGATGAGTTTTTCTATATTGCCAACAGCCAGTTACGCAATCTGAATCCGGATGGCTCCTATACCCACTCCGAAAAGCTAAAAAAACCATTGATTCTAAAACTGAAACTGTCACCAAAAATATAAATCAGGATATGCAGGCCACCTAAATTAGGTCTCCTTTACATTCACCTGTATGTTCTCATTAGCCGTAGTTAGAGTTGCAACAAATCTGTCGCTGTCTTTTGGAGAAATATAGATCTCATCCCACTTATTGTAATGAATGATAATTCCGCCTGTACTCAAAGCAGGGCGAAAGCCTACCCATAGTGTTTGATTGACATCCATCTGCCGTATTTGTGAGATGGCTATTTTGCCACGTATTGGCCCCGATTGGTAGTAGAGATAGTTTCCGTCAATACTATAAAAAGTGCGTGTCCATACCCAGACCAATACTGCCAGTACCACTACAACCGGAATCCATACCATCGAAAGCGGCTTAGTCCACAAAGTAAGCACTGTTACTGCCACCAGAATCAGTGCAATGACGCCAAACGTGATGACTGTAAAGGCATTTTTCCGCGAATAGAAAATGGTAGCTTCCATAATCTGTCAGTAAATAAGTGGAAAAGAAAGCGTTATTCGTAATCAAACGCTTTCATCTTTTTACTCAGATACGGATGCCAGTCATCTTCTAGGTGTCCTGAAAAATCACGCAGGAACATAATAAACGACGGACGATAGGGCTTTTGTCTCAGGGCCATTTCGGCTTCTTCCGGGGTGTAGTCACCTTTACGGGCGTTGCATCGCCGGCAGGCAGCCACCAGATTGTCCCAGGACGACTTGCCACCACGTGACTTAGGCAATACGTGGTCAAGGGTCAGGTCTTCGTGTGTACCACAATACTGGCACCGATGTCCATCTCGTTTAAAAATGTTCTGCCGGGTCAGGATCACCCCTTTGAAAGGCAGATGCACATACCGATGCAACCGAATGATGGAAGGCATCGGAAATGTAGAAGATATGCTTCGTAAATAATTTGATTGTGATTCACTCACTAACTCTGCTTTGTCCAGAAATACAAGAATAAAGGCTTTTTCTACACTGCAGATCGTGAGAGCTGAATAATCCTGATTTAATACCAATACTTTCTTACCCATAAGAGAAATGAAAATAGGATGAATTACAAATAGTGTAATTACCAATACCTTTAAATTAACTGAATATCAATCAATTGGGATGCTTGGTGAATAATATGTACTATTTTTGACAGTCTGGGAGCTTCGCCTGTCTAAATTAATACAATTTTTCTTGGAAAAAAATTACACATTTTTATGAGAATTATCAAATCAGGTGATTTGTAGAAGAAATTTTGGTAGAATGACCTCCTTTCCGACTTATTTCTGATGTACACGAGTCATTCTGAATTTTGGATGGGTATTTGTTTTACAAAATCAGAGCCTAAACTTTTGAAAAGAGTATAGGCGCTGATTAATTTTTGAGCATCTATTTAGTTGAGTCAGTTTATTGTCTCCTTCTTCACTCTACCTGTCATGGTACTTTTTTGTCATGCCACGGCGTAATACCCCAAAAAGGACAAGAGATTCCAAAGCTTCGCCCCACAGGCCAACGCTAGGCCCGCGGAATTTTTATCTTCACGCACCTACACGACCACACAGATTGAAGTTATCTTGGCTCTCTTTGTAGCTCCTTTGTTTCTCTTTTTCTAAAGGAGGCAATAGTCTTTTCCTCAAAATTTGGGATGAGTCATGGATTACGGGGCGACTTTTTCTGCTTTTTTTTGCTTCTCTCGCTTCTTTCCCTATCGCCTATTTGGTCAAATGAGGCTTTTTTGCGGTTGGTTACAATAGTAACAGATACTGTTACAATAGTAATAACCCCTCAAAACCTCCTGGCCATACCTTTGTCCCATCTTCAATCTGCTAATCGGCAGAGGGAAAACAAAAACAAACACTATTTTATTTTCACTTCATTTATTCATTTACAACTATGATTCGCACAATCAGCACATTCGCTCTCTTAGTACTTGTTTTCGTAACTACATTCGGCTGTAAAGACAAAGAGAATATAAAACCAGCTAATCTGGGTTCGTATCAGCTCTATACCAATATGCCGGATGTTGAATTTGATCAAATCGAGATTAAGATTGATAACGAGGTAGCAGGAACACTTACAGCGCCCTATATGGACACTCCTGTATGTGAAACCACTAGTCCGGGAGCTATACTTCGGGCTGAACGTACAGCAGGTACACACACGCTAAAGGCTACGGCCTACAAAAACGGCGAATATGTAACTTCCTGGAATACTGATCTCAATTTTGAAGCTAATTACTGCAAGAAAATACGTCTTAAGTATGAAGATTAGTGTAATACGTTTGTAGTAAAATGGAGAAGCGTCAGGTTTACCAACTTGGCGCTTTTTTATTTAACCTACTGTAATTTGAACTTTGATTCCTTTTCTAATTTCATACTTTTCTAGAAATAAAGAAGTATCCGGCGCAAGTGTCTACCCAAGGCTATCCACTAAAGAGAGTTTCTCTCCTTTGATCCTCGTACCTTTTTTGTCCTTCTGAAAGACGGAGAGGGGGACATTCTTACAGGAGGCCAGGGAGAGTAGCAAAAAATAGACTTTACTGCTTAAAACTCTTCAGTTGAGAGCATTCAGGAGCCGTTGGGTTGGCATCATTAAAGTTACATTCAGGTTTGTGCTATCTGGTAAATATATTTGTCGATATAAACACAGTAGTGTCAAATTAAGGTAAAGGATTCCGGAAAATCTCTTTCTGTTCTCATGAAAGTAGCTCATAACAACATGAGTCATCCCGAATGTTGGATATGAGTAAAACCCAAGACTATATTTTTGAAAAATATGGGCTTGGGTTCATTTGAGAGATGTTTCTTTCTGAATTGGTTTATAGCCCCTTACCTTATTCTTCCCTAGGCTTCTTCATTTTTTGCTTGTCCAAAACAGGGCACCAAATGAGAATTTGGTGAGCCAGATTTGTGTGTGTGCAAAAAAGGGCAAAAAATTCCAAAGCTTCGCCCCGCAGGGCTATCGCTAGACCCGCGGAATTTTTATTCCTACGCACCTACACAACCACTCGCGTTTAAAGGAATCGCAGCTCTCCTTGTGACATTTTTTATCATTTCTCAATGATACCCTTTTACTCAAAAGTTGGGATGACTCATGGATCATATGTATACTTCAGTTGAAAGACCTTAGAGGAAAGAGATAACTATTTCCTTAAGAACACTTCATTCAGCAAGATAAACAAATGTTGTTATCAATTTTTATACAACTAGAAATGCCGTCAAAGGATTCTCCTTTTGGATCAAGAGCAGAAATTTCAAAACAAAACCAGCCACGCCCATAAAGAATAGCTCTACAGGCATGACTGGCTTTCAGGATAAATCTGTTTTATAGGAACATGTTCAGATTATCTTTCTAACGTGGGTAATTGGGGTGTTGCTTTACTTTTTTGATTTGTCGCAGATGGCGGTCAATATGCCCAAACACATTGATATATACTTGCTGTACACTCGGTCTCCCAGCCCGTAGGAAATACAAACGTAAATCTTCAGGAGCTTTGGTGAGGTAAGCAATAGATTCGCTTCGCATTTTCAGGACCAGGCCAGTGTATTCTTTCCTTCATCCAATCCCATTGGTACACTAAAGGTGAACGGTTCGGTATAATCAGTAGTACTATGTGGCGTTTCATCCAGCAAGAAATCCAGGATCACACTGTCAGGCTTCGTTAACTTTAGCAGTCAGTTGTGCTGTCTGTTTAACAACCTCATCACGGGTTCGAATCAGATTGTCCAGTAGATACTTTCGCTCCTCTTCTGTCTACTGACTCACTTCCTGTGCAGAAACAGTGCATGAAAGAATACAATTAAATAAAAAAACAATAACGATGTGAATGGTTTTCATAATTGAAGTTTACAATAAAGCGTGAAAGTTAACTAATGTGTATTGTTAAGATAAGAGCCTGGTAAACAAGCAAATTACTTCATCTCCAATGCTATCAGAGACGATGGCAAAAGTATAGTCTGAGATATAGTAGCTGTTAACAGTATTGTAACTCTGTTTTATAGTATGGTAACATAGTCCTGAAATGGACAAAATCTTGCTGCCAGGCCATTCTTTATAGTATTTTTTCACTACCCGCTTCAAAGGATGATATCAAAGAACCAAACTCCTTACACACTACACAAAGCGAGAGGGCCCCAACATCTTTGTGTATGTTCTTCTGTTCCGTTAGGGCATACCACATGGCTAGGTAAGGCCTGTCTGCTCACAATAGCAGCGCTTTTCGCTGTTGTTGTACTTCAGGCACAAGATACTGAAGCAGATAGCCTGCTACAGCAATTAAAACTTGCCAAAGACACAAGCCGAATCAATGTATTGAATCAACTAAGCTTTCACTACAATGCTGCTGACCCTGCCAAAGCCATTGCCTATGCTACCCAGGCATTACAGCTTAGTCAGCAACTGGATTTTAAGAAAGGAATGGCTCAGGCATTCAATCGGTTGGGTATAGGCTATTCGCATCAGAATAAATATGCACAGGCAATGGCATACTATGATAAAGCATTACCACTCTCCCAGGAACTTGGCGATTTACCAGGAGAGCTGGCCCTGATGCTTAATATTGGTATGGTCTATCACAAACAGGATAACCGTCCCAAAGCTACTGAGTACTATCTGAAAGGATTGAAAATTGCAGAAAAGCTGGAAGATGACATCCGGATAGCCAATATCTATAACTTCCTGGGTAATATATACAGTGAACTGGAAGATTATCCCCAAGCCATTGTATATTATCAGAAGTCACTGGAACTAAAGAAAAAACGTTTCACCAGAGGAAGGCCGGTAAGCCAGGTACTGAACAATCTCGGGGATTTGCATATGCGACAGAAAGAGTATCAGAAAGCATTGCCTTATTTTACCAAAGCCTTAGACGGGCTTACAGAACAGGATAAAGATATTCAGGCTGCCTGTTTTATCAATATGGGTCTGGTATATGGCGGACTACCGGATGGAGGCCTTCAACAGTATTCCAAAGCACTTGAATATCTTAATCAGGGGTTAAGACTTCAGCAGGAAGTGAAAGATCCCTATACTATACCGTATGTCCTCACAGGACTGGCCTATGTATACCAGAAAACAGATGAATTAACAAAAAGTGAAGCCAATGCACAGCAGGCACTGCAAATGGCCCGACAGATGGAAATCAAAAGTCTGGTGGCAGAACTTTACCAACTCTTATCACAACTGGCCTCCAGGCAGAAAAAATACCAGCAAGCTTACGACTATCAGTCACGGTTTATCCAAACGCAGGATTCACTCCGCAATGACGAGAACACCCGTCAGATTGCCAAATTACAGGCAGACTACGAAACTGAAAAGAAACAGGCAGAGATTGAACTTCTGAAAAAAGAAAGCGAAAAGGAAGCATTACTACGCAATATTATTGGACTGGGCTTGCTGGCAACTCTGATCATTGGCGGACTGATTGTGAGCCGTCAGCGACTGAAAATACGAAACAATCGGTTACTGGTTGAAAAAAGCCTGGAAATCAGCCAGAAAAATGAGGAACTTGCCCATACCAATGAACTACTATCCTCCCAGTCCGAGCAACTATCTATCATCAATGAAACACTTAGTCAACAATCCAGACAACTGGCAGAGCAAACAACGAAATTAAAAGAACTGGATCAGGTAAAGTCTACATTCTTTGCCAATATATCCCATGAATTTCGTACACCATTAACACTTATTCTGGGCAATCTGCAGGATAAGCTGGAAGCTGGCAAAGGTGCTGGCCATCCGGAAACGCTTTCTTTTGGTTCTGGAGAAGTAACCAGTATGCATCGTAATGCAGGTCGCCTGCTAGAGCTGATCAATCAATTGCTGGATCTATCCAAACTGGAATCCGGGAAGATGCACTTACAGCCACAGGCAGGTAATCTCAGTCAGTTCTTTCGTCTACTCACGGCTTCGTTCTCGTCTCTGGCTGAATCTCGTGAAATTGCATTCAAACTGGATTTGCCGGCAAAGGAGTTATATTATGCCTTTGACTCAGACAAACTCCATAAGATTTTTGCCAACCTGCTATCCAATGCCTTTAAATTTACGCCTAACAATGGAGAGGTATCCCTTCGGGCAGAAGTCCTTCCTTCTGTTACAGATGCACTTCCCCGATTAAAAATTACTGTACAGGATAGTGGCAGCGGTATTTCTGTTGAACAGCTGAACTCTGTTTTTGAACGGTTTTATCAGGGTTCTCAGCATTATAGTGACCAGCAAGGTACAGGTATTGGGCTGGCATTGGTAAAAGAGTTGGTTCAGTTGCATGGTGGCCAGGTATATGTAGCCAGTGATGCACTTCAGGGCACCCGGTTTGTCATCGAACTGCCATTGGCTCCATGCTCTACTACAGATATAGAGCCTATACCTTCCATTGCTACTACTACAACATCCTATGAACAGATAGCTGATAATGCATCTGTTGAATCTACAGATGATATAGATACTGTTGCTGGCAATGAACAACCACTGATACTGATCGTAGAAGACAATGACGATTTACGTGCCTATATTCGAAAGCATCTGGAAGGCCCCTATCGCATTCTTGAAAGTAGCAATGGGAAAGAAGGATTTGACACAGCACTAGCCCAGATTCCGGATCTGGTTATTACAGACCTGATGATGCCCGAAATGAGTGGTACGGAACTATGTGAACGCTTAAAAACCGATGAACGCACCAATCATATTTCAGTGATTATGCTAACGGCATTAGCTACTCAGGAAAGCAAACTACAGGGACTTCAGACAGGTGCGGATGATTACCTGACCAAACCCTTTGATGCCCGGGAATTACGGTTACGTGTAGGTAATTTGCTGGAAAGTCGCCGTAAACTACGCGAACGGTTTAGCAAACAAATTCGGATTGCCCCTTCGGATATAGCGGTTAGTTCGGTAGATGAAAAGCTGCTGGAACGTATTCTGAAGGTGGTAGAGGAGAATATGAGTAATACAGAATTTGGGTCTGAAGAATTTGCCCGTGAAGCAGGCCTGAGCCGTATGCAGCTCCATCGCAAACTCACCGCCCTGACCGGACAGTCGACCAGCGAATTTTTGCGCAGCATGCGATTGAAACGAGCCGCTCAACTGCTTGATGCCAGAGCTGGCAATGTTTCAGATGTGGCCTATCAGGTAGGCTTTGATAATCTGCCATACTTCTCCAAGTGCTTCCGTGAACAGTTTGATTGTACTCCCAGCGAATACCTGGCCCGGCAAGTTGCCTCAGTGGTGTAACCCGAGGAAACTTATACATAATTCATCACATACGTTATCTCAAATTTTAAGAAAAAAAAGTTATTTTCTTTCATGAAAGCAAAACAAAGGAGCCACAAAGAGAGCAAAGATGACTTTACTCGTGGAAGGCCCTGTAAGTGCATAGGGATTCCTTTTCCCGCGAGGTTGGCTCCTTATCTTGTCTCAGATTTTTTCTGGAAATGAAGGTTCTAAAAAGATAGCGTTGGTTTGAACGTCCGTTCAATGCAGTTAACTTAAGAAAACCACTCAAACTACCTTAAGTTGACAGCATTGAGCAGACGCTGCGTTGGTTGTTAAAAACCTTTTTGGATACTATCACAAACCTGACAAGACTCTTTTTGTACCAAAGTAGCGGACACAACATTCCATTTCTGCTCTCCCCAACCCTGCTCTCATCAAAAACCCATTATAAATCTCACAGACAATCAACATCTTACAGGATTCCTGGTCTTCTTTTTCCAAGCGTTACAATAAGAGCAAACTCAGTTACAATAGTAATAACCCTCCCTCCTCTCTTCCCTATACTTTTGCTCCTGTCTTCGTCACCACAACCAGCCCGGGACAGTTGCGGTGACAAGACATTGTAATACACTACCTAAATAAAAACAACTTACAAACAATGCAATCAACTATGTTATATGCATGCACACTGCGCATAGTATTTACCGGCTGTGTTATCGGTTTAAGTTTATCTGTACAAAGCTGTAAAGAACCACTGGGTGAAGTAAAAGATCCGGCACCCGTAGGCTCTGAAACAACAAGCAATCCGGCAGATCTGGAAATAGCCTTTCCGGGTAAAAGAGGAATCGTCAAAACAGGTTATCTGTTTGGTTCACCTGTTACCTATGAAGAAATAGAGGGTCAGGCTGTATTTCAAGGCGATATGCTCTTATCAGAAGACATGCTAAGCTCGGAAAGTCCCAATGGACGTACGTCGGCTACAGGTCGTAATATGTTGGCCTATCGCTGGCCTAACAATACGGTCTATTACAGAATAGATCCTGCCTTGCCTAATCCAGCACGGGTCACACAAGCTATTGCTCATTGGGAGGAGGCGACAAACCTGAAGTTTGTGAACAATCCCAATGCATCCCATCGGATTGTATTCATGCCCGGGGCAGGCTGTTCATCAGCAGTGGGTATGCAGGCACAGGAGCAGTCTATTATTCTGGGACCAGACTGCACCAAAGGCACTGTTATTCACGAAATAGGCCATGCAGTAGGACTGTTCCATGAACATAGCCGTACTGATCGGGATAACCATTTGGTTATCAAATGGAATAATATCAAATCCGATCAGGCTATAAGAGATCAGTTTAAGAAATGGGCTGAGTTTGGCTACAATGGATTTGATCACAGTAACTTTGATTTTGGTTCTGTTATGCTGTATGGCAGTTATTCTTCCAAAGCAGCTATTGATCCATCCAAACCAGTAATCACAACAACCAGTGGCAATACCTATGAGGCACAAAGAGAAGGACTCTCTCAAGCAGATATCAACTGTATCAATGATATGTATCCGGCTTCGCCCACCTTTGATCCGATAGCAGGTAAAGCACGCGAAATTGTAGCGGGAGCAGATGGTTCTATTTACAAAGTAGGTACAGTAAATGCTCCTGGTGGTTATATTATTTCCAAGTGGACAGGTAGTAGCTGGCAAGATATTGATCCGGACCAAGGAGGTGTACATGTAGCCGTTATGCCTAATGGACAACCCTGGCTTTGCACAGCCGGAGGATACATTTATCGGCTGGTTAATAATCAGTGGAAACAGGTACCTGGTCAGGCAGTGGATCTTGCCATCAATAGTATTGGAAGTGTATTCCGGCTTGGAACAGAACTAGCTCCAGGAGGGCATAAAATATTCAAATGGAATGAAAACACAGCAACCTGGACGGCAATAGGTGGTAACAAGGGAGGCAATCAGATAGCTGCATTTTCCAATAATGTTATTGTTATTGTTGATAGCCAATATCAACCATTTCTATACAATGGTGTAGAGTGGCTTCCACTAGGCAAGCAGGTACACGACATCAGTATTAGCCCTGATAACAAACTGTTTATGTTAGAAAAGTGGGAGAAGAATCTGTATAAATGGAATGGAAACAGCTGGACTCTACAACCTGGAGCCGGAGAAAGTCTGTGTGCCACTACGCTTGAACGAATCTGGCTGACCGACGCTAACAACAATATATCACGCCGGGGATACATCTATCCGATTCCATATCCATTATAATGGTTTGATATTAGAAAGAGTATTTTTATTATCTAACTTAACCTATAGTAATACAGAGTCTGTGCTTTAGCATAGGCTCTGTTTGCTTTTGAAATTCATTTTCTCAGATTGCTTTTCAATAGTTTAAGGAAAGAAGACACTGGCTCAGATGCCTGTTCGGATCTGAAAGCAACATCTGTTTAATGATGTGAACTTAAGAAAAAACGCCCTCCCTATTTGTCCTTCTGAAAGAAACAAGAGAAAAAGAAATAAACTCTCTTTAGTTAAAAACATGAGGTAAATACTTGCGTCGGAGACTTTCTTTATTTTCAGAAAAGATATGAGACGACATAAGGAGTCAACCTTGCAGGAAAAAATGCCCTAGGCATCTATACAACCAAACATAAACTCTAGGGATCCGTATTTCATGTTTCAACATTTTTATTCTGTTAGGACATTTCTCTGTTTTCTCCTAGCTTCGTAGACAAACGCTTAATTTTTATTGTCCATGCACACCACCCTAATTCAGGCTATCAGTAGTGTAATTTCTCTTGATGAACGAGAAATTACCTGTATAAAGCAGCTGTTTAAAGAAAAGACAGCTGCCAAAGGAGACTATTTCCTGCAAGAGGGTGAGGTGTGTCGTCAGGTAGGGTTTCTTGTAAAGGGCCTCATACGGTATTTTATCAATAATGATGGGGAGGAAATGATTTATGACTTTGGAAAAGAAGGCAACTTTATATGCAATTATGAAAGTTTTCTGGATCACTCAGCCTCTAATAAAAATATCCAGTTTATTGAGGATAGCCACTTTCTGACTATCTCCTATGATCATCTTCAGGTGTTTTATGAACAGATCAGAGAAGGACAAAAGTTTGGCAGGATTGTATGTGAGCAGATTTTTGTAGACGCCATCCGTAAGATCACATCCCTGTATACACATCCTCCTGAAAAACGGTATCTGCATTTTATGGAAACCTATCCTGATTTACAACAACGCATTCCTCAATACTATACGTCTTCATTTGTAGGTGTGAAACCGCAATCCTTAAGCCGAATCCGAAAAAGACTGGTATCCTCCTAGTAGCTCAGATCATACAACCATACTGGCAAGTTTGATTTCCGGTGTGTGGATAAGAACGTTTATAGCTTTCAAAGACAAAATTTTACATAAGAAGTACATTGTTCTTTGGAGTTTTTCACTCTGAAGAACAATGTAGGTTTTATGCATTTTCTCCTCTCCATCTCTCTTTCAAGAGCATAATCTTACTATTCAGAAGTATGTAAGAATCTACTCAAAACCATATATCCTTTGGTTATTTTTCTTTCTACTTTTGATTACTTATCTATAGCTAAAACACATCCGTTCAGGACATTAGTACTCGTAGTTTTTATGTAGAGATGCGAAGTTGTCGGGAGTAAAATTTTTCTTTATCTATTACCTGAATTAATACCTATAAAGAGCAATTAACTTTAAATAGTACCAGAACTCCAGTTTATTTATCAGAAACTTCAGGATATTTTTCAATACAAATAAAAAAGAAAAAGACCTTCGTTACCTGCTACCTTATACAGAAAAAAGTTCACACATACCTATTACAACGATATAATAAAAATAACTAGCGAAAATTAGTCTATTTTACTAGCAAAAAATACATGTTATCAGGCAATATAAAATTCAATAAGTAATACCCAAAGGCCAGATTAACAAAATACTATAGCCTCTTCTGGATTCATCAGTCTGTATTTCTATTACTAAAAGCTTCCAAAAGTCTTACGAGCATGCAACTCTCAATAAAAGTAAAACTAATTCTAGCGTTTTCCGCACTTCTGCTTTTAGCAGGAGTGATCTTCTTTATGGGCAATCGCAACACCAGCATTATCAATGCACGGGTGAATCAGATTGTCGATATAAATGCCCGATTAATCACTTTATCAGCTAAAATTGCTGAAGATGTCCAGTTTATTACCAAGAGAGAAAAAGACTTGATTATCACTCGTGATAAGGACCAGATGCAGGAGTGGATTGATGACAGTGAGTCACGCAATGTCGATATGAGTAAACGATTGGAAGAGTTGCAATCCCTCTCCAGCAAAGAAGATCAGGAGCTGATCGGACAGTTCCAAACAGCATGGAAAGACTATAATAAAAACTTTAAGAAACTAAAATATCTTGCCTTTACACTTAATACAGACTCAAGCAACCAGGCAGCGTATATGCTATCCAGTACAGTAAACAGAAAGATAGCCACCGAGTCTTCTGCCATTATGAGCAGAATAGTAAAACGCAATGAAGACTCTCTGGCAAAAGCAAAAGAAGAAACAGCAGCCATTTATGCAGATGGACAAACTACAATGCTTCTGTTGGTAGGAATAGGTGCACTTGTGGCTGCGGGTATTGGCTTCTGGATCATTACCTCACTGCGAAAATCATTGAAACAGGCACACGATGCTATCACCTCATTGGCTGCAGGCAACTTCTCTGTAACCATTGACGATTATGATCATGATGAAATAGGTGCGCTGCTGGATCAGATTCGATATATGATCAGTAAGTTACGTTCCAGTGTGGATCTGGCTAAACGTGTGGCGGCAGGAGATCTTTCTATAGATCAAAGTCATCAGGCAGAAGGCGAACTGGATACGGCATTAACAGAGATGGTCAATCGCCTGCGGGATATTATGGGCATGATTATGCAGGGTGCTGATAACATAGCTTCGGCCAGTTTGCAGATGAGTGCATCAGCTCAACAGGTATCTCAGGGAGCAACCGAACAGGCCGCCTCTATCGAAGAAGTATCTTCATCTATTGAACAAATGAGTTCAAACATAAGCCAGAATACAGACAATGCACAACAAACCGAGAAGATTGCTCTGCAAGCAACAGAAGATATCAAAACAGGCAATGAATCGGTACGCAATACGGTCGCATCCATGAAGATTATTGCTGAAAAGATTTCCATTGTAGGTGAGATTGCCCGTCAGACCAATCTGTTGGCCTTGAATGCAGCGGTAGAGGCAGCCCGTGCCGGAGAACATGGTAAAGGATTTGCCGTTGTGGCAGCAGAGGTTCGCAAACTGGCAGAGAGAAGTCAGACAGCAGCCTTGGAAATTGACGGACTATCCAAATCCAGTGTGCTGACAGCAGACAAATCAGGCAAAATACTGGAGCAACTGGTGCCTAATATTCAGAAAACCTCTCATCTGGTGCAGGAGATATCAGCTGCAAGCCTGGAACAGAATTCAGGTACGGAACAAATAAGTCTGGCTATACAACAACTGAATCAGGTAATTCAGCAGAATGCAGCAGCATCTGAAGAGATGGCAACCAGCTCTGAAGAACTATCGGCTCAGGCAGAACAACTGAAAGATGTTATCTCTTTCTTTAAACTGGAAAAATTTGCTTATCAAAAACTTCAAAAAATGGCAGAACAGGCGTCCAAAAAGAAAAATACGATTGATCTGAGTGAGTATACAGTAGGTGCGTAACTATCTACTATATGAGTCATCCCAAGTTTAGGATATGAGTAAAACCCAAGCTTATACTTTTGCAAAGAGTGTAGGCTTGGGTTAGTTTTGAGGAAGCTATCGTCCTGAGTTTGTTTATTGTGGTTTTCATCACTCTACTTGTAGCTTCTTCATTTTTTGCTTGCTAAAGAACAGGATACCTCCGGCGATGCTCTCACCCGCAAGATCAAAAGCTAACCATTGTCGTGTCCCATAACTTTTTCAGGAAATAAAGAAAATTTCTGGCGTAAGCGTCCGTTCAATGCTGTCAAGGTAAGGGAGTTTATTTCTTATTTTTCATATTTCTTTATTGTCCTTCTGAAAGAATCTTGTGACAAATAGAGCTACGTTTGGTTTTTGAGAGAAAAAATACTCTCTAGTCGGAAAGGCCGCCGGTCTTGCCACAAGATTCTTCCAGAAGGACAGGTAAGGTAGTTTGAGTGGTTTTCTTAAGTTGACTGCATTGAGCGTCCGCTGCTTTGGTAGGTAAAACCTTGTTTAGGTACTATCACAAACCTGAACATAGCTCAATTTGTCCCAACGCAACGGACGTTGCTTTCATTTTAGGTCCGAACGGACGTTCGAACCAGTGCTCTCTTTTTAAAACCTTCATTTCCAGAAAAGATATGGAACACGATAAGGGTCACCAAAACAAGATTGGTTAAAACGAGAGCATACCGTTGGATTCTTTTTTTAGAAACCTTTCCAGCACACCCGGAGCTGCGACAAACAAACTATCCGCGCCCCAGGTCCAGTCTTGGCCATCGGTAGTGGAAATCTGCGCACCTGCTTCTCTGGCAATCAGAATACCGGGCAGACAATTGTAGGTATCCAACCCTTCCTGACAAAACACATCAATACGTCCGGCACCCAACCAGGCTAGCTGCAAACCATGTGGACCATAATTACGTACCGTACCAAACTGGTCTAACAGCTCTTCTACGGATGCCCCTATTCGGTGATTCAGCCCTGTTACACTTTTTGAAAGAGCAGGATGTTCAAATACACTCAGCATTAACCATAGTTCGCTTTTCGCTTTCGCTTGTAAAGGCTTGCCATTCAGATAGGCACCTTCTCCTTCTTTAGCCCAGTACATCTCCTGTTGCATAGGATCATAAATTACAGCCAGATACGGACGCCCCTCTCTCACCAATACCAGATTGATAGTCCAGCCCGGAAGGTGTCGCATATATTGTACAGCCCCATCCATAGAATCGCATAACCAAAACTCAGGCAAGTCCAGCGGTTGCTTTTGTTGTTCGAAGTCAAATTCGCTATCCTCTGCCCAGGGAATCTCCGGATACATTGGGTTTAGGGCATCCTGTAACATCACCAGACATTTTTTATCTATTTCCTGAAATTGAGACATCAGGTCTTCCTGATCTTGTGGGATATTGTTTTGTTTAAATGTTTGCAAAAAGGTATCACCTGTATGACGGATGCTTTCCAAAATAAAGGGTACATCGATTTCCTGCATAGCGTTACGTTCAGTTTTCATGGAATTACAATTGAAAAATGTGAGAATAAATAAAATTATCGTGAATAGGTAAGTGCTACATACTTGTGTAGGAGTGTAGGATTTTCCGCCTGGCGCAGCAGAAAATCAGCCACATCAGCTCGGGAAATACGACTAACCTTCATTCCTTTGTAGAGTTCAGGTACCACCTGATACTGCCCTGTCCAGGAGTGGTTGGTGAGCAGGCCCGGCCGTACAATCTCCCAGCGAAGTGAGCTGTCTGCCAGCATCTTTTCAAACCGGGTTTTGTCTTCATATTCCTTTTTGAGTATCGTATTCATCACCAGTTTTACCCACAAAGGATTGTACGAATGACTCTCCCCTGCTCCAAATCCCGTAATAGCCAGGAAAGGCACACGGGTGTGTAATTCAGTGGCAGCGGCAATCAGTGCCCGGCCTGTATCTGAAAAGAGAGAAGGTTGTTTGTCAGAACTCTTTCCAATGGTGACAATCACTGCGTCTGCCTTGCTAATAGCCCGTTTTACATAAGTGACCGAAGTAGCACTCCCACTAATCGCTGACAACGCAGCATGTGCGGGTAAGGATTGTGTTCGTCTGGATAATGTAGTAACCTGATAGCCCTTATCCAGTGCCTGTTTCACTACCAGTAGCCCGATACCGGAGGAAGCGCCTATAACTGTAATATTCATATTTTATAAATGTATATAGAGTAAGATAAAGCAGAGCAGTGTAACTCATATCTAAATAGGTTTGATCTACTATACTGGTTCTAATTCTCGATCATTGCTTTTCCACAAGCATCTTCCTTTTTGCTTGTCTTTTCCTTTATTTGTTTATTGTTCCAAACATCATTCTTCTTGTGGCTCCTTCATTTTTTGCTTGCCCAAAAAACGAAGCAAAAAAGGGCGCCTTTTCCCGATCCTTCCCCCCGCAAGGCCAAAGGCCAACCTCGCGGGAAAAGGAAGCCCTACGCACCTTCACCACCAACCACGATTGAAGTTTACTTTATTCTCTTTGTACCAAAATTTTTCTTTATTTCTAGAAAAGGGGTAGGAAAGCAGATAAATCTATCGACATTTCCCTTTGTTTTTGACATAGCAAAGGAAGAGGGAAAAAACAGGATATTATAGCCGTAAAAGAGGGAAGAATAGTTCTAATCGCGGAATTGCTGGCGAAACTCCAGTGGCGTCAGATCTGTGGCTTTTTTAAATAGCTTTGAAAAATAAACCGGATTGTCATAGCCAACTTCATAGCCAATCTCTTTTACACTCAGATTAGTAAAGTACAACAATCGTTTGGCTTCCAGAATGGATGTTTGTTGTATGCGTACCGATACCGGATACCCACTGATATCTTTGACAGTATCATTCAGATGTGAAACAGATACAGACAACGCCTGTGCATACTGGGATGGTTGCTTCCAGGTTTTATAATAACGTAATAGCAATTGGCTGAAATCCCGTTCAATAATAGAGGGACGGCCTTCTTTGGATTTATTTCCAACCGGCATCTGAGAGAACTTTCCAGCCAGCAGACTCAGGATGGCGGCCAGCAGTTCATGCATAGTTCTTCCTGTATAGGTAGTAGGTACTTCAGATTGGAGTTGGTGCATCAGACTTGCAATGGTAATTACCTGAGCCTGTAATGTGTCTGTTTGCGTAAAAAGCAGAGGTTTGGCAAAGCCTGTTTGTAATACACGCTGAAACTCCTCCTGAATCAGCGAAGGATCAAAGTGAATAGCCCATCCCTGAGGATCTTTCAGTTCAACTACATGATGCACCTGCTCTGGAAAAACCAGCAACATAGAAGGTTGATTTATCAGCACCTCTTCAAAATCAAGCATCATCTTCAGAGATCCGCCCAGAGCAATAATCAACATATAATGCCTGTCACGGTGAGGCTTGAAGATATCATGTCCTCCTTCCGGTTCATCATTCCCGATATGTATCACAAACACTCCTGCCTTTGCCAGTGGAGTAAGATCAAACTGTTTGATAGGTTGTCCTGAAAAATGCAAACGGATGAGGTAGTTTAATCCAGTATTGTTAGGTAAGAAACACAAAAGAAAGGCATTTCACTTTCAAATAAAACAACACAACAAACAAAATTAATCCTCCTGTTCTTTCTATAAACAACACAAAAGTATATATACCCATACCTTGTTCTGTCTAGGTTCAGCCCAAAAAAGGGGGTTATTTTTCTAAGATAGAGCAATCTCAAAATAGGCAAAGATATAATTCAGACAATCTACTGAGTATCTGAACCTTTCTACAGAATCTATCCTTTTCAATTTGTACACTACACAATATTTTTTGTAACATTCCCAATATTTTCAAAAATAGTCTGAAAATAAATGTACTTTCCTCAGGTGTTTTACGTATTTTACTCTAGTTGAGTAGTTGCCAATAGAATTTTTTCTATAAGTATAAAAAAAACATAAATAAAAGTCTGGCATAACTTCTCTTCCCCTTCTCTATTCATTTTTTATAGCACTAAGCAATAGGACCTTATGAAAGACACACACAATTCTCCCCCGGATACGGTACTTATCTCTGACTGGCAACAGGGAGATGAGAAGGCATTCGATAAATTGTATTATCGATACCATCCGCGTTTATTCCGGCTAGCCTTTAAAATAACCAAATCTCAAGCCCTAACTGAAGAGATTGTTCACGATGTATTTATGAAGGTTTGGCAGAATAAAGACAAGATTGATCCACAACGATCTTTTCAAGCCTATATTTTTACCATTATTAAAAATGAAATTTTCCGTTATCTGCGCAAACAAACCAACTCACCGGTTACCGTCAACTTTTCATTTGAAGGACAAACTCCTAATGCCAATCCAACAGAGCAGGATCTGCATTTTACGGATTATCTCCAGCTATATCAATGCGCACTGAATGCCCTTCCCGCACGAAAAAAAGAAATTTTTCTATTACACCGCCAGGAAGAACTATCCTATCGTGAAATCGCCAGCCAGTTACAGGTGTCCGTAAAAACAGTCGAATTCCATATGAATGACTGTCTGAAATGGTTCCGAAAAAATTTACGCGTACATACAGATCTCGTTTTCCTGTTTCTTTCGGTCTCTTACATTTTTTAAAAAGTACTATCTGCCACCACCTCTATAAAAGATATCTAACCCATATCTTACCCTTAAAAAACGTTATACTAAAACCCGGCTCATTACTCTTTACACTATATCAGTCTGTTAAACCACAACCCACACTCTTACTACACCGCTTCTACCGATTAATAACGAGTTTCTTTTGTGTATGCTTTCCATTGGTTTCGACCTTCACCAGATATAACCCCGATGCTAGCGAAGCTTCCTGATTCAGCACCAGCAATTTTTCTGATCCAATCTGAATAAAGTTAGTTGTATGCTTCTCAATCAAGACTCCCTGCAGCGTATATACTTCTAAAGTAGCCGACAAATTTTCAGCAGATTCAAACTCTACGATAACACCACTATTGGATGGGTTAGGAAACACCTTTAGTGTCATTTCAGTAGCAGATGGATTCCCACTCCCTGGATTTGTAATCAATGGAATTACCTCAATAGCCGAAATCATAGCCCGGCTGATGGTACTGGTAAATACCAGATCCAGCATACCATCTTCTACTGTTACGATATAGGTATTGGTCAGAGCTTTATTAGCACCTCCTGCTGATACAAACACATCCAGGTCAGTGACTTCCTGATCACCCTCTTCCAGGTTAATAGAAAACTTACGCTGATTGGCTGATGTATAGTATATTTCTGCAAAATGCAGCACCACCTGATAGTTGCCGTTTGCTACCGGGATAGTATAGGAAAAGGTATCACCACTTCGAAAGGTACGATATAGCTCATCATTCGTAGTGTTGGCAATCCGGGTAGTACCAGGAAAACGCGATTCACTACTATCTGTAAAGTATTGATCTGCTCCGAATATTGTTCCGCCAACCGTTATTTCTGGTCCTCCACAATTAATACGCACTGTCGACAAAGATGGATCAGAGACCGCAGGTATAACTTCAATAGCAGAAATCAGTCCCCGGCTAATGCTGCTATTTAACTCCAGATCCAGCGTGCCATCATTCACCGTTATCAGATATGTATTGACAAGGGCTTTGTTAGCTCCACCAGCAGAAGTAAAGACATCCAGATTAGCTATCTCTGTATCACCGCCTTCCAGGTTAATAGAAAATCTGCGTTGATTGGCTGTGGTATAATACACTTCAGCAAAGTGCAGGATCACCTGATAGCTGCCATTTGTTACCGGAATATTGTATGAAAAATTATCGCCACTCCGGAAGGTACGATACAGTTCGTCGCTGGTAGTACCTTCAATAGCTGCATCCGGAAAATAATGTTCATCACTACTATTACTGGTATACCGATCCGAAACAAAGGTAAGACCTGCTGCGGTATTAAGTTCTGTACCCCCACAATTGATTCGAATAGGAGGATATACGATAGATAGTGTCACTTCTTCTTCATCCCATAGTGGAAGGGATGCATTATCTGTTACCCGAATGGTAAGTGTTACTACTCCTGTACTATCTGGTGTATACCGAAATACCCCACTGACAGGATCAATACTTGCTCCTTCCGGCCCGTTCTCCAGACTATAGGTAAGCGATTGTCCACTGTCTGCATCTGAGGCGGTTGCTGTAAAGGAAACTGTCTGTCCGATAATGACAGATTGGTTACCGATTGGATTTAATCTGGGTGCTTGATTGGCTTGGCCTTCAAAGGCGTAAGATGTAATTGTTCCCAAAACATATATAATCAGACACAATCCTATGTTTAATTTATATGTATGTAGTAGTAATTTCATAGAAGTATAGGTTGTAATTGGTTTATCATTTATTCTTTTAACTTCAGTAGACTGATGTCTACTTATAGTATGTTTTCCCTATATGAGGGCTTATAGTCCACAGCATCGCTCCTCCTGTGGCTTCTGTTTTTTTCTTATCTTTTAGTGGTTTATTGTCTCTTTCTTCACTCTATTTGCAACCTCTTCATTTTTTGCTTGCTAGTATCCATACTTATTTATAGCTCCTTTTCATATCTCTTCCTACCACCTGTCACTTTCTTTGCTTGCCCAAAGAAAGTAACCAAAGAAAAGGCACTTTTTCCCGATCCTTCTACCCACAAGGCCAAAGGCCAACCTCGCGGGAAAAAGATTGCCAACGCACCTACACAACCACACACGATTAAAGTCAACTTTGCTCTCTTTCTACCAATATATACCATCCTTTCCTTCTGAAAGAAACTTCCCGCCACGGCGGGACAGGTGTGATAAATAAAACCCTTTTTAGCTTTTGACCAGATAGTTATAATGCACAATCGATTCTGTTATTCTTTGCGTCCCACTCGCTCATATAACATACTACCTCAAATACAGCCTCTACCCTAGTCATACAGGCTGATTTATTTTTTAACACCTATGTTTTTAACTCTTCATGAAAAAAAATAGACATACCTGGCTAGGGTAGGCTATAAAATCAGGGTATATACCATTACAGGGATAGAAAACCTATTTTTTTAACTATGTGCAATCAGACCCAACCAAAACCTATGGCAAGAGTAGATGAGAAACAGTATCAGGCATTACTTCGCGCATTGCGTAAGCTTCAATGGGCAGTAGATTGCCATGAACAGTTGTTTGACGAAAAAGATGATTCTGTAACAAACCTAAAACAGATGGAAGAAGATCTGCTGCGTTTTCAGCAGGAGTATCAGGATAAGGAACAAGCCTTACGACAGGCTCAGCAGGAGTTTGCGGTAGGGATCAAACAAATCAGACTTCAGATGATACAACAGGCACATCAGATCCGGAAAGTATTAGTCAGTATGTCGGTTTCGCCCAGTACATTAGGTATTCCTAAAGGTTTATCCCAAAACATAGATTTAGAATTAATGAAAGAGAAAAGTGCCTAGACAGGTACTTTTCTCTTTCATTAAACGTGTGCTACCCATTATACCCCTGAAAACATAACAAAATGTTCATGTAACAGTAAAAAAGATAGTACCACAAGCTAGTATTTTGAATATCTGATAGTATTTACTTAAATATATTCCTATTTTTATACCACTATTTTCAGTATTAACACCATTTTCTGAAAAGCAGAACCATACAAAAGACTATTTTATGGAAACCTGTGACAGATATACTATCATGTATACATCAACAGGATCAACTGGTATAAAAAGCAAATAGGACATCCATTGGATACTCATATTACAAAAGAATTAGTAGAAAAATACCTGCAAGGCAACTGTACCCCACAAGAAAAGGCACAAGTGGAAACATATATCCAGAAAGGAGGAGACCTCTCCGTATTTGAAACTGCACTGGAAGAAGAGTGGACCCATACAGATGACCAACCTTCGGCAGATATTGATACAGAGGACTCTCTACAGAAATTCAAGGCAAAACGTCAGCAATTAGATCTGGTTAGTGATACTACTAAACAGGCATTCCAATTTTATCTGCACAGATACAAGTTGCTTTGGATTACAGCACTGTTTCTGATTATTATCTCTGTTCTCTTTCTAGGTTATATAAAATACTAGTCAAATGACAATTCTGGGACTAAGCTACCCTTAGTAATCTGTACTCCTTCCTGTATTCCGGCCTTACATCCGCTCTGTTGTTTATAGTCAAGGCAATTTTCCGTATTTTGTCAGAATAGATAGTTGTACCGTTACAGCGAAATAAGTCTCGCTGTAATTTCCTGATATATATAGGTACAACCAGGGTTTACATCTTTAAAAACAAGCAACATGCAGGATATTGCCAGGCAGTTTTTACTCAAATTCAATAAGTTTAGTTCAGACGAGATTAACCTGATTCTGGACAACACATCCATAGAGAGATTCAGGAAAGGGCAATTTGTTGTACAGGCAGGAAGCATCTGTAAGAAATGCTACTTTGTGCTACAAGGATGTCTCCGCCAATTCAGAATCATTGACGGAGTAGAAAAGACATCGGATTTCTTTCTGGAAAAAGAACCTGTTGTTTTGTATTCCAGCTATATGGATCGCAAACCTGCAGAGAGTAGCGTACAATGTCTGGAAGATTGCATTTTACTTAGTGGCACAAAAGAACAGGAAATTACCATGCACAAAACCAATCCCTCTCTTGAACATCTGATATATACTTTATTGTCTGATGATTACAAAAAGGCCGAAAGTTATATCACCCTACTTACCTGTTTCAATCCGGAACAAAGATACCTGGCTTTATTGGAAACAAGACCCGAAATTTTAAACAGAGTGCCTCTTGTTTACATAGCCTCTTATATAGGCGTAACTCCAGAGTCTCTGAGCAGAATCAGAAAAAGAATTATGTTCCATACAGATAAGCCGTAAAATCATTGCCTTTGCAATCTCCGATAGGCCGTTAAAACTGCACTACCGATTATGATTTCACCTATAGTTACCAAAACCAAACCTTGATCAGGTATACCATCAATCAACATACCATATACTCTGGATAAGCCGTAACACAGATAAAACAAGGCAGCAATAAATAGAGCCTTAGCGCTTAAAGACGGCATAAATGCCCCTAAAATCATAACTACTCCTGCAGCTAACAGAGTACCTCCTGATCCACGGATCTCGCTTAATAAACTACTATTGCCTGCTATATCTATCCCAGTAGAAGCTTCAAAAGCAACAGGGAAAATCAACTGGCCAATGCCAACGGCAGCTCCAATAATGCCCGCAAAAAATAACAGGGCTTTTACATAAAGTGATTGTTTCATAGTACATGGCGTTAAATTGTTAGAAACACTTTTTTAGTAATACTCCAAAGGTAGATAAGCCGGATACTAGAGTTCCTTGACTTAAGATAAGAAATCAGGCAGTCTTACATTACGTAGAAAAGTTAATTTGGCGGAAGGGCAGAAGAATGAAAAATAAAATACAAGTAACATGTAAGAATTAAATAAGTCAAAATACAGTCATCTACCAGTAGGCCCACATTTTCTTGGCCTCCTATAGCAATCTGGTAATAAATAGTACCACTAGCAGGTAAAAAACAACTATCTCATCTTGTTAGAGCTTAAAATTCAGCCATCTCCCCTCCTGGTTAACACCCTTTCAACGCGTACCTTTTGCACAACAATTGCGGCATCTTTTACCCCTCACAAAACGTATCTATTCATGCAAGCGCTTGTAAGAATTATCACCCTCTAACAGATAGAATTCCGCCCGAAACCGGATTCTGATTTTAATTAACCCTAGTTAGCCTCGTGCAGGAGATTTGAATGATGAAAAAAATAATTCTGAGTATTTTACTTCTTTCCAGTGCGTATATCCAGTCAAATGCCCAGTTAATCAATTACCCAAGCAGTTTAGACAGCACTCATATTCAACAATATGATGGATACACTATTGCCAATACAGGCGGTTTCTTCAATGTGAAACAGTATGGAGCCAAAGGTGATGGGGTCACAGACGACACGAAGGCCATACAGGCAGCTCTGGACGCCAATCGAAAAGGTGTAGACACCGGGGGAGAATCGGCCTACTTCTATGCCCGTCCCAAAACCCTATACTTTCCGCGTGGTACCTACCTTGTCTCTAACACATTAACCTGGATTGGACAAGCGATGATGATGATGGGTCAGGGAAAAGGACAAACAATTATTAAGCTGAAAAACAGTACGTCCGGATTTACCAATGCCAGTGTACCTAAAGCCGTGCTTTCCTCACCAGATGGTATTTATCAGTTTCATAATTACATCCGGGATCTGACAGTCAGTGTAGGATCTGGCAATGCAGGTGCCATAGGTATTGACTTTATAGCCAATAACAGTGGGGGTATAGTCAATGTAGAGGTTCGATCTGAAGATCGGTCCGGGAAAGCAGGCATCAGTATGCGACGTGCCTATCCTGGCCCCTGTATGTTAAAGAAGGTGGCAATAACGGGCTTTGATTATGGCATTCAGGCATGCAGAGCAGAATATAGTATCACTTTCGAGGATATTTCGCTTACCAATCAAAAGGTTACAGGCATAGAGAATGATGGTAATATTCTACTTATCCGCAAACTAACCAGTACAAACTCAGTACCTGCGGTACGTAATCTTAACCAATATGGTATGATTACTCTTCTGGAAGCAACTCTTTCAGGTGGTAGCAGTAGTGTAAGTGCGATTGATAATGTGAATGGGAATCTTTTCGTCCGAACGGTTACGGCAACAGGCTACCGCACTGCCATTAACAACAAAGGCACATTGGTTAGTGGGCTTACGCTACAGGGATATGTAAATGGTGCAGTATCCAATCTGTATGCGAATGGTACACGGGCTTTAAATATTCCGGTGGAAGAAACACCTGACTACGATGAGGGAGACATCACCAAATGGGCTCAGCTTTCCTCGCCAGGCTGGTATGGAGATAACACCAACTGGCAAAATACAATCAACTCAGGTAAGTCGGTGATTTATCTCAAAACAGGTACCTACCAGGCGAATAACCGAACCTATAACATACCCGTAAGTGTACGAAAATTTATGGGCTTTGGAGCTGTGGTGAATGGTGGGGATCAGTTTGCTATGAAGCTGGTAGTCAAAGATGGCAATGAAAATAGTCCGCCTCTTATCATCGAGCATTTTGGCTTCGGTATTTCGATAGAACATTTGTGCAAGCGTCCTATTGTGATCAAACACTGTAAAATACGGAGTTACACCAGTTCGGCACAGGCCGGAAAACTATATCTGCAGGATATGGAGTCTGTCAATCTGATTACGTTGTATCCTCAGCAGAAAGTATGGGCACGACAATTCAACAGTGAAATTCTACCCGGACAAATCTGGAACAAAGGAGCTACGTTATGGATATTAGGTATGAAGACCGAACAGAGAGGTTATGTGATCAAAACAACCGATTGTGGCAAAACAGAATTACTGGGAGGGTTGATCTATCCAGCCAAAAGTATGACAACATCTGATCCGCCTGCTTTTATCTGTGAAAATGCACAACATTCGCTTGTATTTGGAGCCAGCTCCTACACTACAGGGATGATGCATCCGGTATTGATTCGGGAAGTACAAAATGGTATAACCAAAGAGCTCAAATACAATGGTGCCATACGCTTTATGATGCCCTTGCATGTAGGTATCAATGGTGCCTGCTCTGGAGGTTCTTCGGCCAGAGTGATAGCAGATACTCTTCAAAGAGAGACAATCTCTATATGGCCTGTCCCTACAGATCAGGCAGTTGAACTGGAATGGCCAGAGCAGGAAGAGGAAACAGTAACTATACAGGTAGTCTCCTTACAGGGGTCGGTTGTCTATGAAAAAACTGTATCCCATACTACCCACCACCAGTTAGCCACCAATCAACTGATGAATGGGCTTTATATTGTTAAAATACTAGTGGGTCAAAAGGTCTTTACAGAGAAGATGATAGTTGTGCATTAGAGTTAAATAAAGAGTTACTGACGAAGATATCCACTGAATGTTGTCAATTTAAGGATTTTTTTATCCTTACCTTTTTTGTCCTCCTGAAAGGATCTCGTGGCAAGACCGGTGGCTTTTGGATTTGGAAATAATTATTTTCTCCAAAACCAAACACAGCTCTATTTGTCACGAGGTCCTTTCAGGAGGACAGGAAGGGATTTTTTAAACCCATTCTTCTTGAGTTGACAGCATTGGATACCAACCTATGCTAGTATTTTTCACAAAGCAAACTCATTTTTCTCCTGTTGTTATATACAGTGGTACAGCAGTACCTGCGCCTCTGTTGCTGAACTGCTTTTTATCAGTAGTAATACTCTTTCTGCTACTTTTATTTCCATTGCTTACCATAGAAGTATAGCTAGCAGCAGGATTGTAGGCATTAACCACATAGGTTAATTTTAGCTTTGCCTTATTGGATATAAATGCAGGGAGGTCTCTGTTCTGAATGTTTTTTACAGGATACAAAAAACCACCTAATACTTCCACAGAGCCCTGATCGGATTCCAAAACTGTTCTTGGACCTTCTGTTTTTAAGCCCAATATCCATAAAGATCCTCCTTTCTGTGTAATAATAGGCTTACCTAATGGGACAAAATGTGCCTCAGGATTTAGCTGGCGAGCCCATACATGTTGTGCATATGCAAAGTTCCAGGGCATAATTGTCGCTACATTTTCCAGAAATAAGTCCCCTGCTCCTTTTGTATTCTGATAAAAATACTTTCCTCTGGCATACACATCATTGTCTATATCCTTTACCACCAACACCTGCGAAGAAGCATGTTCAATAAATACTCCACCCCAGAAAGGAGATTTGCGTTCGTCACTCAAATTAAACCGCTCAAAGTATACTGTATCATGCTTGCCTTGTTCAAACCGAAATACAGGTGCTATCTGTGTAGAGTCACTAAAATCGTTCTTACCTCCAATATCTATTCCTGACTGCATTCCCATCAACTGTCGTACATTACCCTTAATGACAAGTGTTTTGGAAATAACATACCGGAATTTGCCTTTTGGAAAAAAGATGACTTCTTTACCAGAGTTAAGCGCTTCCTGAATAGCCTGAGTGTCATCTCCATTCGGGTCATCGGCAGAGGCTCCATAGTCGGTTACACTGGCCCATTGAGTAAGGTCGTTCTGATGAAATTGAGGTGTTTCTTTAATGGATAACGAAAAAGTCTCAGGTTTGTCTGCCCGGTTACCAGAGGCAGAGCCATTTACGGATGTACTGACAAACTCTTTGATCGCTGTACCTTTGGCGACGACACTCTGATTTTCCATAGTACGCTGATAGCCCTTAACTGCTACATTCCGTATATAAAGATTACCTGCCTGGGTATTTGTATCACTCTCATTCACAATAGGACTGATTGTTGCAGGTTCGCCATTTTTAACAAATTCCGCATCCAAAAGTGTAATCAAACCATAATTATCAGGCCGTTTAGCACTCTTAAGATCTTTCCGACGTGCATTCAGAATAACAGGAACCGCATTTTTGTTTTCGCTTCGGATTTTTCTTAGCGAAAGGACGTTGCTCGTATTTCGGATAGAAGCTTTTTTCTGATCTTTTAGGGTAATGTATTCGTATGTCTGGCTATATTCTGAGCCATACACATCAATGCCATAATCAAAGCCTTGAATAGTTACATTCTTAAATAGACAGGGACCTGCACCCTGGCGTTTGAGAAGAATACCTGCTACTCCCTCACCATCCCCAGACACAATAGTGACATTTCGCAGACCTGCCAGATTAGTCCCTACGAAATCCAATGCTACAGCTCCCGGATTTCCATTACCGGTATGTATGGTCAAATCATAGATCAGGTTGTTAAAAGCATTGATGCCTCCTCCATTTTTGCTCTCTTTGTTATTAACTTTATTGGAACCTGTAGCCAGACAAGCTTTGGGAGTTTCCGGATTTGAAAATTCAGACAAATGGTCTTTTAATCGAATGATTGTTTCCTTCTGACTTTGTCCCTGTATCGTTAGCCGGGCTCTCCACAAGCTATCTTGTTCTACAATATGCACCCACTTGATAGGTTGGGTAACCAGATAGGTACCTTTGGGAAAATAGAGTGTTCTGTCTTTGCCTATATTCTCGCTGATGGCTTGCTGAATGGCTTGGGTATCATCGGTAGAGCCGTCTCCTTTGGCGCCATACTTTTCCCTGACATTGATGACAGCTGTTGCCGGAAAGTGTTTCTCTCCACTGGGATAGGCTTGTCCTGCACAGGTTTCAGGTTGTAGGCTTAGCAGCAATCCGATAAGTATATAAATATAGTTGGTTGGCATACATACTGATTTTTAGCTGGTTGTAGTATTTTATTGATCTTTACCTGAGTTTACTCTTTGTCCTTGTCTTCATTCTTCTTCGTTTTTTGCTCTTTTCCTTCGTTTATTAAGTCTCCCGATCATTACTATTCCATAGGCTTCTTCATTTTTTGCTTGTCTCTGTCTGAGTTGGTTTCTAGTCCAGAGCATATCTCTGCTTATTGCCTTGTCACTTTTTTACTTGTCTTTTCCTAGATTGGTTTATTGTCCTTTTCATCACTCTGCCTACCATGTTACTTTTTTGCTTGCCCAAAAGAAGGGCACCAAATGAGAATTTGGTGAGCCAGATTTGTGTGTTAGCAAAAAGGGCACTTTTTCCCGATCCTTCTGCCCGCAGGCCAAAGGCCAACCTCGTGGGAAAAAGATTGCCAACGCACCTACACTACCTTACACGATTGAAATTATCGCAACTCTCTTTGTACCGATTTTAGTATTATTAACTTTCAACTTCATTCCTTTGTCCTGCCTCTTTTGTCATATATGCGTCCTCTCCTTCCCTATCTTCCTCTCCACTTTTGCCTTTCCTCCCTCTCTGTCCTCCTGAAAGGAACTCGTGGCAAGACCGGCGGCTTTTCCTACTGGAGAAAATATTTTCAGAAACCAGAGACCACTCTATTTGTCACGAGATCCTTTCAGGAGGACAGAGAGAGGAGAGATAGAGAAAGAGGCGATCCTTTCAGGATAGCCCAAAAAGGAATTATACCATATAATCAATTCACCTAGAAAGTTGTTAAGCGGATTTAGCTTTGCTGGTTCCGGATACGAGTTCTTTTCCAACAACGGGTTTAACCGATTCCAGTATTGGTTTGACTGACTTCTCTTTCTGAAACTGGCGTTTGTACCCTACTACAGTCTCGATGGTTTCTTCCATAGCTTTCAGGTGTTTTTGTAGAGAGAAAGATTGCAGATAGCGTTCACGTCCTTTTTTACCCATGCTTTTTTGTAATGCAGGATCTGACATCAACAACAGTAGTTTCTCTGCAATTAATTGAGGCTGTTGAACCTGCACCAGAAAGCCTGTGTCTCCTTCCACTACAATATCCGGTATACCTCTCCAGAGAGTAGACACAACCGGTAACTCAAACATCATGGCTTCTACCAGTACATTTCCGAAAGATTCCGATTCGAAATAGGAAGGAAAACAGAATATATCCGCCTTCACAAACTCCTGCCACTTTTCATCACCCGTCTTTGTACCCAAAAACTGCACATGATCCTGCAGATTATATTCCTGAACTTTTGCCCTTACATCGTTCTCATACTCATTGGATACAAACTCGCCAACCAATGAAATACTGAAGTTATGGATTATGTTTTTCAGCAATCGGGCCGCTTCAATCAGCACGGTTACGCCTTTGTCTTCACGCAAAACTCCCACAAACAGGATGTTAGTCTGCTCCTTTTGTGCTCGTACCAGAGGCAGGTATGGAGTGGCAGCATCTTCCAGGCCATTGTGGATGATATATACCCGATCAGAGTTAAAGTACTTTCCATCAGCCGGATTTAATGCCGAGAGCTGAATAGATGCATCCGGAGAACCATAAGCCCACCTTGCAAGCTTTTTAAAGAGTCCGGGCTGCTGCTCTAAATAATCAGAAATACCCGCAGCCCGAAAGTGATAGATAACCTTCTTGAAAAACACACGGGTAATACCCAGTAAAATAATATCCCGTATAATAGGTGTCCGGTTAGGACCTGCCGGAGGATAATACAATGTATTTACATTCTTACTAAAGCGTAGTTTCAATACCTTCCAAATCACTTCAAACAAGTGAAATATCTTCTTGAATCTGAAGTTACCTACGGATTTAAACGAATCCGAGAAAGACATGCGCACATGATAAATTTTGATTCTGTCAAACTCTGCATCTACCAACCGCTTAATCATCATGGCTTGTCCCATATACGGTGGAGGGGTCTGCCCTACCACTAAAATTTTCACAGGTTTTTCGTTCATTTGCATGGTATTTAACTGAAGTTGTATAGGGTATTTTTACAACAGCGAATTACCCTATACAGCCTCTAATAAAAGAAAGAGTTACAGACACAAAGGCACCGGATTCTGTTCAGTATATTTATCTAGAAGAACCTGTGCAATCTGATTAATAATAGCCTTTACAGACTGTTGTTTGGTTGTTATAATAATCATCAGTTCTTCCCCTGTCAGTTTATCCGGATCTGTAATATCCAGAGCCAGAACAGGCAGATTATGCATTTTGGCCTCTACCATCGTAAAGCTTCCTCTTCCATGCATATCCAAGCTCACAAACAAATCATGTGAGGCATAATAAGAGGATAGATCACGTCGTGGCTTAGCCCCTAAAAACGACACTTTTAATTTGTATTTTTCTGCATACTGTTGAAATACAGCCCTATCAGGGCCTTCTCCTATAATGGTGAACTCATAATTTATCTTTCCTTCCAGTTGTCTTAGCGCTTTCAGAATAAACATAATACCTTTCCATTCCAGCAACCGACCTACAAATAGTAACTTAAGCACTCCTTCTTCTTTTGCTTTATAAGCAGAAAAGTCAACCTGAAAATCATTTTTATTGACTACATAATAGTCAGGTTGCAGGTATGCTTTCTTTCTCACAAAAGGTGGCAGAATATTTCGGGTAGCGGTTGTGGCAACTCCTATTTTCTGTGCCTTGTATAATCCGCTTAATACAAACGGATCAACAAAGGATGTATGCTGGAGAACCAACCTCAGCACCTCTTGTACACGTCCTTTCCAACTGAATACAGATAAAAAGCGAATGGGAACGATTTCGCCACTGGCAATAGGTCCCCAGGTAAAGTATGGCGAAAAGTACCATAACAGGGAAGGAAACCTATACGAGCCTACACTCGCCCGATGTGCATGCTGAAACTGGTTTCGGGAGTACCTTTTGAGTAAAAAGAAAAACAAAATAAGCTCCCAGATATAAGGGACTACCTGCTTACCTACTGACGTTTTCTTGAATCCGTTAACGGCTACCGGCAAATCAAAAAAAAGAAACGTAGTATTGCTGATTCCTTTTTCCCTGAACACCTTCTCCGCTTTTTCCCGGTTGAAAGGACGGGTTACAACAATAAGATCAGAACATTTTGCCGCTAATTGTAACAGCTCTTGCCAGCCTGTTTCAAACTCACTACCCCGGTCTGGCTCGCAGTGGTAGGATGACATAATGGTTTTCATATCCATAGCCTGTAAAAAATATAAAAAGAACAGAAACTGCTTCATGAATACAATCCTATGCCTATACTGAATGGATTATGAAAAATCGATTATTTCATGTCCAGTCAGTTTATTCAATTGTATAGGTTTTCCTATACTGATTACATTACTCTGCTCCATATCTTTGAATCTATTTTCTCAGATATGTTATCATTCTTTTGTTTATAGGTTGTTCCTGGTTTAAATTGTTAGATGATTTATTATTCCAAACACGGTGGTTCAGTGTTTAGACTATTAACAATGCCATTGCTTTATTTCCTCTCTTCTTTCATTGTTCAAAACATTCTTCCTACAATCTGTTACTGTTTTGCTTGCTAGTATCCATCTTTGTTTATAGCCCAGAATATCTCTCTTCCTACGGCCTGTTACTTTTTTTGTCACGCCACGGCGTGATAACCAAAAAAGGGCACTTTTCTCCGATCCTTCCTCCCGCAGGCCAAAGGCCAACCTCGCGGGAAAAAGAAGCCTCATACACCTACACCACCACTCGCGATTAAAGTTTCCATGGCTCTCTTTGTATCAATAAAAAACCTTTCTCATACCCTATCCTCCTACTCAACCGCTCTCTGTCCTCCTGAAAGGATCTCGTGGCAAGACCGGCGGCTTTTCCTACTGGAGATATTTTTTTCCTCAAACGGTAAGCTTGGCTCTATTTGTCACACGTGTCCCGCCGTGGTGGGAAGATTCTTTCAGAAGGACAAAAAGAGAAAGCCTGTCGCCTGAACAAAAGAGTAACGTCTGTGTCCACACAAGGTGTTTGTTTCAGAAAGACAAAGGATATTCCTTTCTCAAAGAATGCTCTCTGAGTATCCCTTTTCTAAGCAGATACTAGTTCTTTCTGTATTAATTCTTCCTGTGGTTTTTGTTTGGCTTTGGTCAGTAGTTGACTATATAAAACTTTGAAAAGCATCATTCCAGGCAATAAGGCCTGTACAGTTTCCAGGTAGTTTTCGAATGTCGAGATAAATACCAGCATGATCAGTAATACGCCCATGGCAAAAGCCAGATAGGTATTGACCTTGTTTTTTCTCTCTTTAAAAAACACAAAGAGCAAACGGATCTTCATAAAGAAATACAGGATACATCCCAGAAAAAGACCAATTCCTATAAATCCAAACTCAGCAAACAGAGAAAGTATTGAAAAGAATGGTCTGTGCATGGTTGAGTTTCCATACCGATCGGAACCGTGGGTATACTCTAACCATGTATGCTGAAATAGTTTCCGGAAAGGCTCAGATACTTCATTGGGCAGGAAATTCATTTTTGAACCATAGTAATTGCCCGAGCTAATCAAGCCAGCCCTGCTGGAATATTGCCCTGGCCCCAAGCCGATCAGAGACACCAGCGGATATTGCTCTGGTAGCTTATCAAAAGCATTATCCATCGCTTCGAACTTGGGGGAATCCCGATCCTGGTAAATCTGAAAAAACACAGCGGTTGTTTTTGAAATACCCGGAAAGAAAAACTCCAGCGGAAGCAGCATCAGCAAGGCCATAGCCACACCTCCTATTATCTTGGATAAGTCACTGAAAATAAGGTTTTTTCGATAAAACAAAATGGTAAACAATAACGCCCAGACCAGACTCACAAATACATGTAACACTCCAGCCAGCATGATCGACAACAGACCTATCAGTACTACATAATAATATTTGCGTTGCTGTAATACATAAGGTATAAACAGGAAGATGAAGAAAATCATACTGATCACAAAGATCTGATTTCCAAATCCGGCATTGCCATTCAGTATAGCATCTATCCCAATAGTACCCTGTACCGAGTCGCCATTGATGATGTAGGTGATGCCTGTTACAGTCACAATCACAAACTGCAGAATGCCTATGATTCCTTCTATCAAGATAATCCACTTTAAAACAGGAGCATATTTCTCATAGGAAAAAGCCGAACTGATACCTCTTCCGGGAATTACCAGCAAGAGAAAAAAGGTACTGTAGGTAAAGATGGCAACTACACTGTTTCCCAACAGAAAAGATGTTCCCTGATATAGGTAAATGATATAATAAAATCCCAGCAGTACTACTATGCCTGTGATAGCCATTAAGGTACGTTGCAGCACTCTACCTGAAGAAGAACGTACAATAAACCAGAATAACGCAACAAATGGCACTACATATGAAAAGATCTTGATAGGCAATAAGCTGAGGCTCAATGCCACCATGAAAGATTCAAAATAGGGCTTTGCATATTTTTCGTTCATATAGCTGACTTAGTAATAATATGCCCTCTGTCAGGCGATTGCTTCATGCAGTTGCTCTAACCGATTGGCGTACATTTCGATATATAATTCACTATACAGATGTGCAATGGACTGGGGAGTAAACCGCTCGCGGTTAACACGCCCGTTTTCCAGCAACTGTTCCCGGTATTCATCATCTTCAATCACCCGCAGGATACCCTCCCGAATGGAGGATATATCAAAGGGGTCTACGAGACAAGCTGCGTTGTCTGCAATTTCAGGCATAGAAGAAACATTGCTTGTCACTACTGGCCGTTCCACCATGTTTGCTTCTACAATAGGCAATCCAAACCCTTCGAAGGTGGATACAAATACCAGCATATCGCTCTGTATGTATTCCTGAAGTACCTCTTCATCTGTCAGATTGGATTTCCAGGAGTAATCAATTTTATGTTTTTCCAGTAAAGCCAGCATATCTGCAGAAGGCTGTCCGATAATCCGAAGTGCACACGAAATGCCTTCCAAGGCTGGAATCAAACGACTCAGGTTTTTATTGGGTTTTACGCCTATATGCAGCAATACAGGCTTACGTTTAGTAAAAGCTTTTGGATGTGGTGTAAAGTGGGGAGAGATGCAGTTATAAATCACACGTATCTTCTCTTCCGGATAATCGACATGTTTGAGCAACTCGTTTTTGGTTGTTTGTGAAATCACTGTTACCATCCCAGATCTGTACATAGGAATCTTTAACCAGAACCACCGGTGAACGGCCTTCTTCAAGGCGTTGGTAGAGTACATCAGGTTTATATCGTGAATCGTCAGGATGGTTTTGTTTTTTCTCAGAAAGAAAGTCAGATAATGTACATCGCCTGTCACATGGTTGATATCCCCCTGTGGCCTGAACAAGACTTCCAGTATATTGTATAACTTCTTGGTAATCCCGCTATTCACCTTTGAACTCACAATAGTTGTTGCTTCGATAAAAGAAGGCAAACTGTTACGAATGCTCTTGAACAGTATTTCTATACTGAACAACTTGGTTCCGGGATTTCTCTGAAAAAAAACAACTTTCATAGCCTATAGAAATAATAACTAATTGACATACAAAACCGGCTCTATACTTTCCGACTTCCTGAAACACGCAGGTACACACGTGATACAGAGTTAAACACAGGTGTTAATACAGATGGAAGAAGGAAATACAGCGCAACAAAAACAGTAACACTCCAGATCACACCCTGAATAGCAAACCAGATCCATTCCGGAGAGAGTACAGGAATTACTGCTGAAGAGATTGCCAGAATCAGGAATGTAACTCCCCCCATCCAAAATGGACGCGACAAATGTTGTAATGATCCCTGAATGCTTATTGGCGCTGTTTTTAAGGATAGCACATACGCCACAGGCAACAAGAGTAGACTTCGTACAATAGAAATATACCCCACATAAATCAATGGCAACTTACTTACAGCGGCTAACAATGCCAGGTTAATTACCACATTAATCAATGTAAATCGGACAACCAGATCAGGTCTTCCGGTACTGATCCATAAGGTATTTGTATAATAATAGATCATGTAGATAGTACCTCCGATAGACACCAGCTTAAGCAGATCTGCACTTTGTGCCCAGGTAGCGTTAAAGAAATACAGAATTGCCTCAGGTGACAGAAATACAATCAAGGCCAGAACTGGCAGCAACAAGGTAAAGCTGGATTCTATAGCCTTATAGAAATACTTTGTCAGTTGTGCTTTGTCATCTTGCACGGATGAAAAAAGTGGTAGCATTACTTTGTTGACAGATGTATTGGCGGTTTCGATGGTTGACTGAAATACCTTGTAACAGAAAGAGTATATACCTACGGCCTCTGTACCATGAAAGAATCCTATCAGTAGCTCAATGGAGTTCCGGCTGAAGTAGGTTAAAAAGTTGTTGATCATCATCTTGTAGGAGAAAGGAAACAGCTCCCGAAAATGATCAATGGAAAACGATAGCCGCGGTATCCATTTGGTCCAGAACCAGAACAATACGGTAGACAATCCCATAAATACCAGTTTCTGAAATACCAGTGCCCATACACCATATCCCATAAATGCCATCGTTAAGCTAACGACAGCCGCAGCCAGCAGACCTACAATCCGGATTCTGGCGATAAGCTTGAAATTCATCTCCCGGGTTAGCTGAGCTACTTGTACCAATCCGGATGGACCGATCAGAAAGACGAGGCCGGAGGTTTGTAGTACGGGTGTAAGCGAGGGTTCTTTGTAGATGTCTGCAATAAAAGGAGCAGACAAACAGAGTATCGCAAATACACTAGCCCCTAACCCTATATTGATCCAGAAGGCGGTATCCAGATGGGCACGTTCCAGTTTTTCTTTTTGTACAAGGGCAGCTACCATTCCTTGTTCTACCAGCACGTTTCCAAAATCAATAAAGGCGGTAGCAATGGCGACCAGTCCAAAATGGGTGGCACCTAATAATTTTGCCAGAATAAAGAAAACAAGTGTGGAGATGATCTTTATTCCAAAACCTTCAATGAAAGACCATACAATGCCTGTTTTTACTGTTTTCTGTTTATTCATTTGTAAGGGTTTTAAGCTGTTTACAGCATTTTAGATCTCTCTTCCTATATTTGTTCAGATTCCTGAACTTTGCTCTCCCGCTAACTTTTTCATTTTTTTCACTCTTCCTTCGTCTATTCATTGTCCCTCACATCATTCTTCCACAGGCCTCTTCATTTTTTGCTTGCCCAAAAAACAGGGCACCAAATGAGAATTTGGTGAGCCAGATTTGTGTGTGTGCAAAAAAGGGCACTTTTTCCCAATCCTTCCGCCCGCAAGGCCAAAGGCCAACCTCGCGGGAAAAAGACTCCCTACGCACCTACACTTCCGCACACGATTGAAGTCAACGTCACTCTCTTTGTGACGATAAAAAACCTTTCTCATCTCTATCTTCCTCCTTTTCCTTCTTTGTCCTCCTGAAATGAAAGTTCTCTTTTCATTCCTTCAGCCCCCTTCGCTGTCCTCCTGAAAGGATCTCGTGACAAGACCGGCGGCCTTTCCGACTGGAGTATATTTTTTTTCTCCCAGAAAGTAAATGCAACTCTATTTGTCACGAGTTTCTTTCAGAAGGACAGGGAGAGAAAGCCTGTCACCAGGACAACACTATCAACAGAGTGACGAGTACGTCCAAAAGAGAGTATTCTCAAAGTGTTTTTTCTTTATTACAGGCATCTTCTCCTAACTAAGAATGGTTGTGTACTTGCTCTTAACCTTTTCCAGGCGGTCTCTTAGTTCATCGGCGAGGGAGGTTACTACGCCGTTCTGGCTTAGAGAGGGTTTCGTATTTTTTATATCTGCGAACTGTTTCAGGGTTTCTTTCCACTTAAAATTTTTCTGATAGGATACAAAAGCCTTCGCCAGGTATTGGGTAGCCATATCACCGAGCATACCTTTGGTTTTTACCTGGATGATCTTTTCTGCTTCCTTGACTTCGCTATAGAGAGGAGGCATCTGAACAGGATTGTAGGTGGTCTGTATGGATTGTGTCCAGTCCTGCCATTTGAATTCACTGATATTCTTGTACCCTTTTACAGGTATCCAGGGTACTCTAAGTGTATCGGCTACTATGGCTCCATGCATGGCTTCGGTAATGATAACTTCAGACTTGAGTATCTCTTCCAGAATTCTGTCTTTGTGCCACATGGGGCTTATATAGTGGTAGCCAGCCTGTTCGCACAATCCGGCCCAGTCAAAGCGGGTTTCGCTTTCCCAATGCGGCATGTACGAAAAAGCATAGGTCTTTTTGTAGGAAGGGAATGAAAAATGTGACAACAACAAGGCTCCATCGGCTACTGCCATGGACTTATCCAGTCCCAGGTATTCGGCAGTGAGTGGCCCTCTTACACACATGATTTCATATGATGAATCTAGGCGGGGCTTCACACCATACTTACCATAACCTGTACTAAAGATTATCTTTCGGACGGCACTGCTGTTTTCCAGCAAGGGCAATCCAAACAATGAGCCTATACCAAAAAAGGAAACAGACGGATCCTCGTCAAAAAAGTCAGCTAACAATGTAGGAAAGATGGTTGCATTCAAGGCATCTCCAAAATTCACATTATCATCAAAATAGCAAAGTTTCATAAGCAAAAAGGTATAGGTTGTAGGATGTCACATCTAGGGTATTGGCAATTCCTTTCTTTCAGGAAGGTTGCGGCTGTACACGTCGAAACTTATTCAGAATCAGATCATAAAATTCCTTTCGGTTCCAGAGATACTTAAAATACATTTGAGCAGGGATGCTCACACTACGATCCCGAAGGCTATCTACAAAAGTTTCCAGAGCAAACTTTGTAAATGACCGTTGTTTAAATTGATGAAAAGAACTTTCCTTCCCCTGTTGTCTGAAATATGGTTCCCATTTGGCAAAGAAGGGTTCTACCTTCTTGAACTTTGCACGATACTGTTTGGATAGTCGCCCTGTTGAGTTATACATAAAATATGTCAGGCGTTCGTCACAATAATCTATTTTCATATCGTGCAATGTCATCCGCATCCATAAATCAATATCTTCTGCATGTTTTAATGTCAGATCAAACGCATTCAACTTTCGAATGGACGCATTTCGCATCAACATCGTAGATGGATTGGGCGGAGTCCAGCAATTGTCTACCAGCTGATACCATATATTGTCCTTAAACAGCTTGGTATGAGATGGAACCGTCTTATTTTCATACACTACCCAGGTTCCATTGTATACCAGATCCAGTTCCGGCTTCTTTGTAAAAAGCGCCATCTGCTTTTCCAGCTTGTGAGGGTCCCAGTAATCATCCGAATCCAGAAAGGCAATAAACTCTTCTTTCGCATGCATCACTCCTGTATTCCGGGTACCACTAGGCCCCTGATTTATTTCGTTTCGGACTACCCGTACCCAATCCTGATCCAGGTAATTGCTCTCTCTGAGAAAATCCTCTATCAGAAAAGAAGAGCAGTCATCCACTACAATAACCTCAGATGGTTGCAGTGTCTGTTTCTTCACAGAATCCAATGCCCGAATCAACTCCTCTTTGCGGTTAAAAACAGGTATTACTACAGAAATGGATGCAGCCATAAATTACTTCTGTTGAATAAAATCGGTTGTTAAGTTATTTGTTGAAGCCCTGCCAGATTCACTAGCTTGCAATCTTCTTATAGTAATTGGTAAGCTCTTTAGATACACGGGTTGCGTTGTATACAATCGCACTTTTATTCTTGAGATTATGGCGATTCAGAATAGTGTTCAGCCTTCCAATGTTCTCCCGTTTGGTGACATCACTGCGCACAACCACCAATGTATAATCCACACAACTTGCAAAAAGCAGGTAATCTGAGATTAACCCTACCGGACATGTATCTATAATAATATAGGTGTAGGTATGCCGTAGTTCTGCCAATAACTTCTCAAGAGAGCTACGCAGAAAGGCAGCCCGTGAACTTTCAGAAGCCTGTCCTGCACTGATTACATCCAGCGAAGGAATAGAAGTCTGGCTCACTACCACTTTTGATGGATCAGGAAGGAAGTCAATCAGACCAGGAGCGGTTTCCAGATTGAATACTGTCCCTACATCAGACTGATAAAAATCTGTATCGATCAGCAGTGTTTTATGTCCGGCTTTGGCAAAAGCTACGGCCAGGTTAATGGCACAATAGGTTTTACCCTCATTGCTGGCCATAGAGGTGATAGCTATTACCTGCTGATTTTTAAATCGTATGTAGTGACGGATTTCCTGAAAAGCACTGTCATTATACGGATGCGTAGTCAGTGGTCTGTATTTCTTGCTGTTAGAATCGAACATGATAGATGCAACCACAGAGAGGTTTGTCTCTTTTTCCAGCTGATCTTCACCTTCAATCCGCTTATGCATATAATCTTTCACAGATAAATAACCTGCCGGAAAGATCAGTCCCAGCAGAATAGCCATCAGATACGTCAGGGTTGCATTAGGCGAAACAGGTTTACTACCGACTTGGCGTGCCTGATCCACAATGCTTTTGTCTGGTGCACTGGAGGCAATAGCAATACTTGCCTCTGCACGTTTCTGAAGCAGGTACTTATAGACATCATCGTTTAGCTGAAACTTACGCTGAATTGTATTCAGATTGCGTTCGTTGGCAGGCAACTGGTTAATTCTGGCTTTTACTTCATCTACCCGATGCTGGTTTTCATTGAGAGCAATTTGCGAAGATTGAATCAAGCCCTGAACATTATCAGCTAATGTCTTTTTGGTATTGGAAATCTTCTGATCCAGCACTTTCAGTACAGGGTTGTTATCTGCGTTGGAGTTATAAGCCACAGATACCCGTTCCTTATTCAACGTATTGAGATCTTCGAGCAATTTGGTTAGACTAGGATCATTTATTCCGGCTGCAGAGGGCGTTACTACACCATCCATGGTAGCACTACGGGCCAGATAGTCAGCTATATACTGGTAGTACATAAGCTGTGTTTTACGGTCTACCTGCTTCTCTTCCAACTGGTTCAACAGATCTGTATAGGATTGAGCTGAAACACCTACATCAATCACATTGCTTTGTGACCTGAACTTTTCCAGCGAGCCTTCCACTTTGTTCAGTGTGTTCGATACCTTATCAATCTGGTTGTCTATGAAGCTGAGGGCGTTCATACCCAGCTGATTTCTTTTTTGCAGGTCATTATTGACATAGACACTGGAAAGCATATTCAGAAACAAAGCTTCCTTTTCCGGAACTGTTCCCTGCAATGATAAGCTCACAATGTTTGATTTTTCTGCAATGGGTGCCACACCCAGCTTTTGCTGATAGGATTCTGCCAGATCTTTTACCGAACGGTTTACAAAATAATAGTCATTCTTCCAGAATTCGGCTTCTCTGGTTTTTGCAGGCACCAGCATAAAACTGATAAGAGGGCTCACGAAAGGCTTGCCAATTACCCCTTTTTGAGAGAAGATAACTTCGTCCTGTATTCCCAACGGCTTTTGGGACCGATAGTCATATATGGTAGCATTGTGCTCCTGCACCTCTACAAGAAATGTATTCTTATCCAGAAAAGAGATTTGTATTGGGGCATCAATCAGTTGTGGTCTGTTTTTCAGCAACCGAATCTCGATGTCCTGATGATATACTTCTTTGGAAAAAAACTTTTCTACAGGTTTAAACTTTAACTTGCTGTCTGTCTTATATACGTTGGTATAGTTTTCAAGCTTCTCTACCGTTTGTTTTACTACAGAGTAAGAAGTAAGTATCCCAATTTCATCCTCTATAGCCGCGTTATTCTCCAACAGTTCAAGTCCATTGATAAACTTTTTGTCATCACTACCTTTTTCATTCAGGTTCTGTTCCTTTAGCTGCACAGAAGCCTGCACCATGTATTTTTTCTCAGTTGATCGTAAATATATAAATGCGACTACCAGCATCAGTCCTACACTGATAGCGAAAAAGTGCCACTTCCGAAGAAACTTTGCGAGCACTAATCGTACATCAATATCTTCCATAGCTTTATTCTATTTTAAATAATTGAGTATTAAAATTGTGCTGGAAATGGCACCAAAGAGTACCCCAAGTACTGACAAGGTATTGACATTGCTTCGGGCATATTTTGCTTTAAAAGGCTGCACATAAATAGCATCGTTAGGCATCAGGTAATAATATTTTGATGAGAGCACATCAGGATCATTTAAATCTATTACAATGGATTGGGTTCCCTCCTTTGTTTGTCGTACCAGCACAATGTTGGTACGGTTCCCGAAATCTGTAAGGTCACCTGCCATGGCTAAAGCATTCAACAACGTTGCATTGTCATTGTATATGTAATAGTATCCCGGATTATTCACTTCACCGAGAACGGTAACTTTGAAGCTAATCAGCTTTAAGAGAATGGTCACATTGCCGACATAGGTTTTCACTTTTTCCTGCACTGCTTTTTGTGCTTCTTCAACAGTCATACCAGCCACCTTTACTTTTCCTACTTCTGGCAAGGTTATATCTCCTTCGGCATTAATGGAATATCCATTTATATACAAACCCGCCGGATTCCACTGCTGCACACCATTTTCCGGTACTATATTGAAATAATCGGAGGTTTCTTTGTTTAGCGTTTTTATGCGTATTGATAAAACATCTGTTGGTTGCAGCTTGTACACAGGTAATGTGTTAGGCGTGGTAACAGGCGAACTTTTATTTAGTGACGGATTAGGAAAATAAACTATATGATGTTTGGGTATACAAGCATTTACTAAGAACCATAGCGCTATTATCTTGACTAAATTAAGTGCGTTTTTTATTCTCATAAGGTAAGTGGTATAATATGAAATTTGGTGTCTGATCTCACCCTGCCGTTTTAATCCTGTGTTTCAATCCGATTTGTGACTTTACACAAACATTTCTTATGAATTATGATCTCTTTTTTCCAACATATCTGTACTGAATGGCTAATAAGTGTCCTGTATTACCACCTAACACATGATTAAAGCGTAGGTGGTAATGTTGTTTATACTAGAAATAACCTGATATGGCAGACTGAGACAAGGCGTTTTTGCAGTATAGGGTCTATACTGTTTTAAAAATCATGCTTGCTGCATCTGATATGTTGGAGCAGTATAGAAATACCTCTTTCTCGGAATGTCAGGTTCAGGTTTACTCACCTGAGCACTGATGGTTTTGTACCAGTTTATAGTTTCTTCTACTCCCTGCTGGATAGAATATGGAGCTTTGCCCAATACGTTAATGGTGTCATCCATAGGAGTCACATAACTACTGGTCATACTTCGAAAGCGTCCACTGGTAATTGGAAAACGAATTTTAAAGGCAGTGAGAATATCCCCAATACTAGCCATAGTTTTTACCAGTCCTGTAGGGATTATATTTACTTTTTTACCTGTCAGAACCTGAGAAACTGTATTTACCCATTCTTTTAGTTCAAACGGCTCATCGCCAACATAAAAAACCTTTCCATTTACTTTTTCTTCTTCCAGCGTCAGTATCTGCATAATCTGAAAGACTACGTTATTTACATATCCATAGGATCGGATAACATTTTCCTTGGAAGGATGGAAGTACAGGCCAGACTTAAGCGTCTTAAAGAACACATCCCGATACCGTAAAGACCAAGGTCCCCAGATGGTTGTAGGACGAATAATGGTCCAGGAACAGGACAAGGAAGCGTGACGGGTAAATTGTTCTGTCAGGATTTTAGTCATCCCATACAGATTGACAGGATTATAATCTTCATCGTGTTGTGGATAATAGCCTGGCTGACATACAAACTGTGTAGAAGTTACGATAAGCCGCTCTATTGAAGGCGTGTTCTTCACACATTCCAGTACATGTCGCGTACCCTCGGTATTCTGAAGATAAGCAGCCATATCCTGTTGTTCGTCTGTATCAGCACGTGCAGCCAGATGTACTACATGTGTGGGTTGGTAATCAGAAAATACTTTTTGCAGTGCATCCTGATCCAGGATGTCACAATTGATCCAGTGTGGTTTATGCGACACATCCAAAGGCGGATTCCAGTCTACATTCACTACATCAATAGCATGTTTCAGGCAATAGGTTATCAGATTAGTCCCGATGAATCCAGATCCACCAGTAACTAAAAGTTTTGTATTGGTCATAAGTACAGGAAAAATTGACTACATGGATTTATTAATAGGCAAATTTCTCACCTACTATCATGTTCTTCACTGTGAGGAATATGATCTTGATGTCAAACCAGAAATTCCATTTTCTGATATACGCCAGGTCAAAATCAACCCGCTTCTGCATCAGATAGAGTTCTCTGGTTTCGCCTCGGTATCCTTTTACCTGAGCATAACCTGTAATACCAGGAGCTACGGCATGTCGCAAAGGATACTCCGGAATCAATTTGGAATAGTACTCCAGTTGACTGACCATATTAGGCCGGGGCCCTACAATAGACATATCACCTACAAGTACATTAAAAAACTGAGGCAATTCATCCAGGCTGGTCTTACGTAGAAACTGCCCTACAGCAGTGACACGAGGATCTTTGAAAGTAGCCTGAACTTCTGATTGATTATTAACACGCATGGTACGGAATTTCAGACATTTGAATGCCTTGTTCCGTTTGCCAGGCCGATGTTGCACAAAAAATATAGGACCTGGAGAAGACAGTTTTACTGCCAGTGCAATAATGGGTATCAGCCAGGAGAATATAAATACAATCACCATCAGCGAAAACACTATATCAAAGATGCGCTTCAGGATTGTATTGAATTTATTCTGCAATGGATGCAACCATTGATCGCACACCACCAGATCACCTACGTAACAAATGTTTTTTTGTTCTGGCCAGATATATCCTGAATTAGGTAGTATCAGACACCGGATAAAACATTGACCTGCAAAGTGTGAAATGGCTTCTACCTGTTCCTGCTGATGAGCGGGCAAGCTGATAAAAATATGCTGAATCTGATGTTCAATGCAATATTCTCTAAATTTCTGAAACTCTTCTTCAAAGTCTTTGTTCGGGTCAACCAGATGATCAAAGCTTCCGGCAAATTTACTTTCTCCCCACTTTCGTGTCAGTTTGTTAACTAGTTCCTGACTATAAATACCACTACTCACTACCACAAATTTTCCTGAAGCCAGTTGCAGTCCTTTCTGATAGGATACCTGATAGATACCACGGGCAACAATCAAAAGAACAATAATTCCCAGGTAACTCTGAATGAAAAAAGGATAATAGCCAATAGGCAACCGAAGAGCAGACAGTATCAATCCTACCATACTGCCATGAAGCAGCAAAGGTCCCCAAAGATTGGAAAAAGAAATTCCTTCTTTAAAGGAAAAACCTCTCCTCAGGTAGGATTTACTGGGCAAAAACGCAAACACCCACCATGCCAGGCAAAAGACAAGGGCAATAAGTGGGTAGGTAATTTTGAGGTGTACAGTGCGGGCCGGGTGCAGATCCAGCAGAAATTTGAATACACCATAGATAATAAGCGATTCAATACCTAATAACAAAAATCGGCCCCACTCATTACTCCGGGTATCAACCGCAGAATTAGCCTTTGACCATGCATAATTAGTTATGCCGAGGCTATTCCCCTGTACATTGTTTTGTAAAACGAATTCTTTCATAGCAACAGGTTTGTATGGTTTATTACAAATTCCTATGGTTTGATGGATCTGTTTGTTGTCTGTAAAAAGTGATGATAACAACAAACCCAGCCTGCCTGAAGAAAGTCCAGGCCTTTGAAACGGCTCAACATATTCCAGAACTAACACCGGTACCTTACCAGACTTAGATTGCTGAAAGCACCTGAAAGATGCAGTCACCCGGAATCAAAAATATGCACTTAAAAATACTTAGAATTCTAGGGTAAAGTCGCTTGTAAAAGCATGTTTACCTATTCCAGTTATAACCTATTTAGTAGTGATTATTGGCTTATACGCACACAAATATTTAAGGTTACACTACATTCTAAATTTGAGGCTTTATGTAAATCTATTGGAAAGGGGAATGAAAAGCAGCATTTTTAGTATTAAGAAAATGTTAATTCTAGTTAATATTCCGCTAATGTTAAGTTAATGTTACGGATTTAATCATCAAATAGGAATAATACAATTGATTTACTAGATCTTCATACTCTTAAATGAATTCTATATGCAATAAGGCAAAAAAAAGACCTGAAAGTTTTTTCAACTAAACCAGAAAAACACAATTGCACCCCCAATAGCATCCCTCTCCATACAAACTACATCACCCTTCAATAATCTAATTACCAACCCTGTAACTCTATAAATGGCCTTTCAATAAGTCTGCTTTTTTCTATTCAATGTTAAGTACACGAAATATTTTCTTAACATTGGCTTAAAAATAGATCAACCCAAAAGAAAGACACTAAATCAAAAAATCATCAAAAAGTTACATCAATAAAAGTAGCTTTATTCATAAAAATAATTTCAAACAATTTACTACTCATCCCTTCCAAGGCAACTAAATAAGTATCAGATAACCTACTCTTATAAAAATCCTATTATAGCCTATAATAGCCTGCAAATGAATAGTATCCAAAAAATCTCCCTATATATTTTTCACTAGCATCCGGATCATATAAAAATGGGTGATAGAATGTATACTTTCAGCAAGTATAGCACTCTATCACCCATTAAAACTGGTAATCAATCTGACTTACTAGTTACTGAACAGCGCCATCGAATCCATTAGTCTGCCAGTTGTACCAGACGTTTTTCGATATCCGCCCGATGTGCTTCATATTGACTAGGTAATTTTAAATTGGTACCTAATTCCAGTAAAGGTTCATCAGCAGTAAAGCCTGGATTGTCTGTAGCTACTTCAAACAACACTCCGCCTGGTTCACGGAAATAGATAGCATAGAAATAATTACGATCTATTTGTTGCGTCACGTTAAAGCCTTTTTCAGCAATTTTTTGACGAAACTGTTGTTGAATCTGATCATTGGCAACCCGGAAGGCCACATGGTGTACTGTACCACCTGCTACCTGACCTGGTTTTTCACCAGCTGCTTCTACCAGATCCACAATGGAAGCATTCGGAATAGCATCAGTAGCAAACCGATAACGATTCACATGCTGGTCTATGAGTTTGTATCCAAAGATGTCTGTCAACACATCGGCTGTACCTTTGATGTCTTTCAATGTCAGCGTAATATTATGAAACCCTTTGGTAGCAACATTGGCATTCACCTCTGGCGTTTCCCAAGGCTTACGTATATCAGGTGTTTTGGAAACAATCAATTCCAGTTTCAACCCATCCGGATCAAGGAAAGGAACATACGTCTCACCAAATTTCTCAGCAGGTTTGTTAAAAATGACATTGTGCTGCTCAAATCGTTTCAACCAGAAATCCAGACTTCCTTCAGGTACAGAATAACCGATTTCCGTAGCCATTCCTGTTCCTCTTCTTCCGGGAGTGATTCCTTCCCAGGGGAAGAAAGTAAGAATAGTACCAGGGGTTCCTACTTCATCTCCAAAATAGAAGTGGTAGGTATAAGGGTCGTCAAAGTTGACAGTTTTTTTCACAAACCGTAATCCCAGTACATTTTTGTAGAAGTTGAAGTTACGTTGTGCATTACCTGCTATGGCAGTAATATGATGTATACCTAATATGCGATTTTCAGTGTTGGTTTCCATGGTAATAAATAGAATAGAATGAAATAATAAAGTTTTTAGTGATTCACAGGTACTTCAATAATCAGGAAGCGACTTTCTATGTTGGTTTGGATAGAGATACTGTTAGTATCCCATATTTCTAAAGAATCTTTTTCATTGAGTGTCTGATCTCCTATCGTCAGGTTACCACTGATGGCATACACAAACAAACATTTGTTCAGTGGGTTAAAGGTATAGTCTATATTTTTGCCAGCGTCAAAGTATCCTAGTGACAGCTTTGCATTCTGGTTAATCCAGCAATGCGCCTGTCCCTCTTCGTTGCTGACAATAGTTGTAAGTTGATTTTTACGTTTTTCTTCCGGAAAATACCTGCGTTGATAACGGGGCGAAATGTTTTGCAACTTGGGCTCAATCCATATCTGCAGGAAGTTCACTTCCTCCTCTCCTTCATTGTATTCTTCGTGCCGGAGTCCGCTGCCTCCACTCATAATCTGAACCCAATCTTTTTCCACTACTTCCGAATATCCCATTGAGTCTTTGTGATTCATCTTGCCAGCCAGCATCACTGAGATAATCTCCATGTTGGTATGTCCATGAAGCCCAAATCCATTGCCAGGGGTTACATAGTCGTCGTTAAAAACCCGTAACAAACCGAAGCCACTGCGTTCAGGATTATAATAACTCGAAAAGCTAAATACGAAATTGCTTTGTAGCCAATCCAGTTTTTTGAGGCCACGTTCACCAGCAGGGATAAGTTTCGTTTTCATTTTCTACAATATATAGGTTTGTGTATCTATTTTCTTTATCTGTCAGATTAGCGATCTCTTTTGCAATTCTGATGATACAAAGATACGGCATTAGTCAGGGCGACTCCAATAAGGTAGATTAAGAAAAAAGCTTAATGTAGATTAAGTGTGAGACATACGGTCTAAAATAAAAAAGCACCACATCACTGTGGTGCTTTAACGATTATAGTTAAGTATATTTTATTAAGGGGCAACAATACCGTATGCTACCGTTGCTGAAGTTTTACCATCTGTAAGATCAACAGCTTTGCCGTCTTTCCAGTATCTGACTACACCAAGGTCACCAGCATTATAATCATGTCCTAATACATATACATGGTTGTTTAACACATAGATTCCTTTTGCATAGCTACCACTAGTACCATGCTCAAGATTTTGAGCAGTTCCGTTTTTCCAGTATGTAGCAACAGGAATGCTGTTTTTGTATTCATACCCTGCCACATACACATCAGATCCAACCACAGCAAGAGCTGTTGCTGCTGAACTAACTGTAGAAAGAGGCGCTTCCACTCCATTTTTCCAAAAAGTAGCAATTTCATTTCCACTTGCATTATATACATACCCTGTCACATACACATCCCCGTTTACCACAAATATACCTGTTGTTCTGGCTTCCATAGACCCATCTGTCAGATTCATCTGCTGGCCATTTTTCCAGTATTTAGCTACATATTCATCTTTACCTGCTTCGTATCCATAACCAGCTACATATACATCGCCATTTACTGAAGCAATACCAGTAGTATAATTGTGATAGTCTCCATTGGTTAGTTTTACTACTGTGGTATCGTTTTTCCAATATTTAGCTACAAGAGCACTTTTGCCTGCTTCGTATCCATAGCCAGCTACATATACATTACCATTGCTAGCAACTACAGATGTGGCATATGTGTTATATACACTGTCTGATAGGTTTTTGGCTGTACCATTTTTCCAGTACTTCGCAACAAGCACTCCATTATAAGACTGACGTCCGGCAATATACACATTACCATCTGACACGCTCATAGCAGCAGAATAATCACGTATAGTTCCATTGCTTAATGCAGTAGATGCAGTAGTAATGGGAGAAGATATCCAATACTTGGAAGCATTGTTATCGTATCCGGCAAAATACATCTTCATCAAAGTAAAATCTGTTGCTGTAGTAGTAGCTTTACCATCCATGTTCAGACTGATTTTGCTGGAGAATGCCTCTTTCGGTACAATCACCTTCATTTCGGTAGCACTGATGCTTACAATTTCTGCAGCACGGTTGCCAAATGCGATAACGTTTTTCTCAATGTTTGTATTGAAATTATTACCTGTAATGGTAATGGTATCACCTACAAAAGCACTGGCTGGACTAAAGGATGTTACCTGAATAGCTGGTGCTTCATCATCTTTACAACCTGTCATGGCAAAAGCGGCTAGACCCATGGCTATACCGAAGCGAAGTAAATCAAATCTGGTTTTGCTGTAATTGAAAATCATTGTCTGGTACTGTTAAATTAATTGATCCGGTGAATCCTTCAGTATGAAGAATTTACAGCAATGCTACTTACAAAAACAGACGTCACCAAAATAGTAATTTCCAACAACAGGTAATATTTTTCTGTAAAAGAACCCACACGATTAGCAGAAAACTATCATCGGACTGGAAAATAACATACTATCCATTAACTTTACATAGAATTGTTACTGTAACAAATAAACCAATATTTCTAGAAAAAGCTTGTAATGAGGCTGTTCTAAAGCCCATTATTAAACAGACAACAAATACTCCATATTGATCTAAAAACATAATATGGCCTGGTATTATAATTCAAAACTTTATAACCCTGTTATATTTTCTTATCATACATACAATCGTGCTCGTACAGTATTTATACTATACTCTGGCATCACATACACTGTTTGGTAAATCAATCCATCTATAAATCAATTATAAGACTATCATATACTACACTAAACTATCTATACATACCACGGTTAAAATACTAGTTATCCAAGCGCTAGTAACACTGATTTTTCTTATGAAAATCTCCAGGATAGGAACAGAGTACCAGATATATCCTTATCGTGTCCCGTCACAATCTACCCTTTTTGTCCTCCTGAAAAGAACTCGCGCCCAACCACACTGCTTTTGGATTTAGAGAGGATCTTTTCTCTCAGAAACCGCAGATGGCTCTATTTGTCAAAAGATTTTTCGGAAGGATATAAAGAAGGGATGAGCCTTCTGGACAGGAAGGACAGATTTCCTTTCAGAATAATAAAAAAGAGAGGGAACAGAGAAAAGAGATTTTTAAGTGACAATCTATGGAGCAGATACAGCGCCATAGTAAACGCAAACATCCTGCACTCCTTCTGGTATAAAGGAATGCAGGATGTAAAGGCAAATAGAAATGATATCACTACTCTGATGTATGCTGCCAGGCAACTTTAGACAATACAGGATTTGAAGAAGGGATTGTCTTCTTTCTCCTGCCTGCTATTTTCTCATGGAGTTTTGGCACCAGCAATCCTGTAGCTGCTCCGATCGCATAACCAATTACAATATCAGAGACGAAATGTTTTCCGGCTGTATACCGATAATAGCCAGTAGCAGCAGGCCACACAATAGCATATGACCATACCAGCGGCTTCCATTTGGAATCGGGATAATAGCGCGAAAAAGTACTGGCTGTAAAAAACGACATAGCAGCTGTCATGGCTACGTGTCCGGAAAAGAAGCTTTCCCGTCCTGCCTGTGTCAGCTTTACTTCATTGGATACATGTGGGTTATATACATAAGGACGAGGACGAAATACCATTGCCTTTGTTAGTCCGGTAATACCCCAGCAAATCATAAAGGTTTCTGCATGCATCAGCGAAATCTTGCCAAAATCTTTACGCGTTTTCTCGCCTGCCAGATACAGCCAGGGCGACATTACGGATGAATATAAAAGCACATTACTGGCTGCATGAGCCGATGAAGAATAATGATAGGTAGCCCCTCTGTCAACAGTCCAGATAGACTCTCTCTGCAAAGAAGCCAATTTATTAGCTGTAATAGCTCCTGCATTATTCTTTGCAACCAAAGCCGCCCCGGCCAGTACAACCGAACTGGTAAGAAAGCCTACTTCACGCACCGGATGAATCACATACGGAGATGTTGATTCTGTTTTTTGAGCAGGCTCTGACTGGAGCAACCATCTGGAAGGAGTGTCTTTTAACGAATAGTTGTCCGATAACGAATATTCTCTCGTTGTTAAAAGTTCTGAAGTCTGATTCAGGCTTATCCTGGAGTTGACACCAGATACAGACTCTTCCTGGTATACGGTATCTTTTAGCTCCAAGGATTGTCCACTGGCTTGAATCATTCCTACGCATGCATACATCAGCAGGCTCACTCCAACTATTTTTTTCATTCTTTACAAGTAGATTAACAGAAACTTTACAAAATTAAGTATACAGATTACGTTATCCGAATTTAAGATTGCAGGTATGATAGCAGAATTAAAAAGATAGACAGTCTAGCTTTATTAAACTACTACTCACCAAATGGTTATTTGTTGTAAATCTTGACGCAGAGCATCTGTACTATTCTTGGGAGAGGTTGTATGGTAGTCTAAGTTCGTATTTAGACTATAGGTTTGTTGTGTGACCAGTGTGCAGGAACACATTCTGGCCAACAGTTTCTTTCTAACGTACAAATATACAAATTCGTATGTCTGTATAGATTTTTGTGAAGATTTTTGTAGAAGGTAAACTACTATACATGTATTAGTGCAGATTTGGATGTGTGTTGTTCTTGGAAGTATTCTACTACAAAAAAGCCCAAGCCAGTGAAACTCCCTGAAAGTGCCTTCGGGGCTAGAATACCCTAAACACTCCCTCTTTGTCCTCCTGAAAGGATCTCTTGACAAATAGAGTTGTGTTTACTTTCTGAGAGAAAAAAATATCTCCAGTAGGAAAAGCCGCTGGTCTTGTCACAAGTTCCTTTCAGGAGGACAGGAAGGAGAGATAGGTTCTTTCAGAAAGACAAAAAGGGAGTGGAGTATTCCTTTCCCTTCAGGAGAACAGCGAGTCATCCTTGTTGTCCGTCGTTGCGTGTTATCACCAACGACTTGTTTTTCACTATCCAGAGTAATAACACTAACCTGGGAGTAGAAAATAGACGATTATTTCAGGTATTTATCGGCGTCTACCAGAGTATACTCTATATCATCCCGGAAAATGCTTTTCAGTGATCCTATATGGGCTACTCCTATGATCACCAGAATCCGTTTGGCATGGGTTTGCATCTGAGTAGTTACAATATTGGAATAGATCTTATAATCTCTGTTTTTAAATACAGAAATCAATTCAGCACCGATATATTTAGGATTTACAAAAGCGGTATCTACCATTGCATCCGGATTTTTAAACTTCCCGTTTGTAACCCGTGCAGGCACCATATAGCGTAATCTGTAAATCAAATTATAGCATTCCGGCTTATTCAGAAAAATCATATAGTCTTTCAGCGAAAGGCTATTGTTGCCCAGGGCCGTATATTTTTCTCCGACAACTTTTCTCAGATCAGTAGTAGCCTGTTTGTACAGATCAATGTGCTCTCCATTATCCAGTATACTCTGTGAAGTACCACCGGGAGCATTGACACCGTATATTTTTTTGAGATTGGCTTTTTTGGCTAATGGAAAAGCCAGCTGATATATCTCACCTCTCCCACCGTCCATATCTGCAATATCCAGTTTGTTTTGCTGATACAAGGTATACAGGCTGTCGAGTTCGGTCTGCTCTTCCGGCAACCGTTCTACCAGAATCAGGTCAGGGTGATAAGCATTGATTGTGCGAATCACTTCAGCCAGTTCTTTTTGTCTGGAAGGAGTCAAAACATCAGTATTGGGATTGTCTTTTTTATAAATCTGCGCCAGGTGATCTGATCCAAGCAGTAAAATATCTGTTTTGGGTTGTTGTGCCTGAGCAGGTAAAATGGCAATCAGTATTAATGCGATCAGCCAATAGCCTATGTACAGTTTTACAGAGAGCATAGTGTATGGATTTGTTGGAACTTAAAATACACCACTCTATGATCACCACGCTAAAAAGTAACCGGAACATCTTTCAAACCATCGGGCGCAGTTTTTGTAACAATTAGATTTTCAACATCTTATAACACATAAAAATTTGTAAGGATATTCGATTATTCACTTAGACAAACCCGATCATGAAAATCTATTCTGTTATAAAACCAGCCTTCTATGGTGTAGTCGGTATGACACTTTACCTGATGGCATCCTGTGGCTCCTCTGCCAACAAAGATACAGATATGAACCAAAGTGATAGCACAACGACAGATAGTACTGCTGTTCCGGCTGATACAGCATCTGCCAGTACTAAATCCAACAACGCAGCAGAGATACTGGCAATGCTGAGAAGTAGATAGTAGTAACAAGATATATCTTAACAGATTTGTTCTTTCTGGTTTGAACCAAGATTGCTGGTAAGCACTTACTAAATCACAAATACTATTACCAGAATTCTATTTTCCACTCCCAAGTAAAAATATTCCACAAACTCAGTTCTTCTTGAATGGCTTTGGGATCTATTTTGTGAAGTTCGTTTATCAATAACTCTATGTCACTTTTACGATTTGAGGCTATTGATTCATAGAATGTATCCAAAGCCTGAAAAGATAAATTCATGCACATCAAATCAGCATTAAGATATTGTTTGATCTCCTGATTATCTGCATCAGGAAGTCGCCATATTTCGCGGGTTTCAACTTGAATACAATAATAGGCGCCACTATCACTTTCTCCTATAGCAATATAGGATTCTTCCTCAAAGAAACGATAATGCCATTGGGTACAAGAGTCATAAAAGCTAATAAATAAATCAGGACGATCTTGTAAACCACAGTGCATAAGAAAATTGGTTTCATCCTCTGAAAGTTCAAATAAATCCAGGCAATGACGATCAAACTTTATTATATTGGCGTTTTGCATATATTAATGTCTCTTTCTCTCTCACTATTTGTATGCAACCAAGGTAGCAAAACACGCGGAAAGAATTAGATAGGACATATCTAAAAGAAGACCAGAATTTCCATTTTTTAGTAATTCTTCTTTTTTTACTATCTAAGTCTATTTAGACAATATATAATTCATTGTGTTCCATATCTTTCCTGAAAATGAATTCTGCAAACAAAAAAACACCCGCTTTCCTCTTTTTGTCCTTCTGAAAGAACCTTGTGACAAATAGAGCCATGTTTAGTTTTTGAGAGAAAAATATATCTCCAGTCGGAAAGGCCGCCGGTCTTGTCACAAGGTTCTTTCAGAAGGACAAAGAACGAATGAAGGAGATACAGAAGGTTGCTACTTTCAAGAGGATAAAAAGGAAATCGGAAGAGAAAGGACACTTTCTTGATAAGAATAAAAAAGGGTAAAAGAGTGAGAAAAGAAATTTTTCCTTAAACCCCTTAAATGAAAAAGATATAAGACAAGATAAGCCCTATAGCTCTGTATAACTAATCACCAAACGGCACTCCTATGAGCCTTGACAGTGTAGAACTACTAATAGAATGGGAAAATGCTTTTGCTATCTCGATTCCAGATCTGGAAGCAGAAAATATAGTTACAGTCAGCGACGCTACAGAGGCGATACTTCGTCAGGTGGCATTATCTCCGACTCCTCATTGTAAGTCACAACGGTTATTTTATCAGTTTCGAACGTATTTTGAACAAACATTTCATATACCCAAAGAAAAATTCCTCCCATCAGCACATAGTATCAATGTATTTCCGGCAACGGATACACTATGGGATACAATAGAAGCTGACACCGGATGGTTAGTTCCCAGAGTTCATAAAGATGAAAGACCGTCAGAGTTCCGGTTTATGGGTTTTACCTGGGGAGAGTATAAACAGTCTACACCCTATACAATCCGACACTTTATTGACTATGTATTTGCACTAAACTACACAAAGCTGGTCTCGTTGCCTGTTGTCTGCAATCGCTATGAAGTAGAGAAAACCATTATGGGCATCACCACACACTGTCTAGGTGTACCTATTCATCGCATCAGACTGGATACCCGGTTTGTGGATGATCTGGGACTTGATTAACTTTCGGAGCAAATCATACCATTCCGATATATGCAGTTATCCTGGAACGACCTGACCATTGACATTTCAGCCATAGATACAAGTGTATTGTTTCATAACTGGCAATGGCTTATTGGCAAGGATAAACATGTAATGATGATTACCAGTCTGGGAGATGCTTTTCTACAGGACACAAAAGGCTACATATTCTGGCTGGATGTAGCTCAAAGGCAAATGCACCTGATAGCTGACTCCTATGATACCTTTCAGTTACATCTTCAGAAAGCGGTCCATATAGACGAATGGTTTTCTCCTGAGTTTATCTTTGAGCTGAAACAACAAGGACTCCATCTGGCTCCTCAACAAATTTATACACATCAGAATCCATTGATGATAAGCAATACTACACAGACTACCATTAAACCCGCTAATGTCATGCTGTATTTCCAAGCAATGGGCCTAATCAGCCAGCAGCTCAAAAATATAACGACGGGTATAGAGGTTAATGGCGTCCCTCTTTGCGATAACTGATTCATTATCAAGATAATGAAAAGGAGTAGTAAAGTAATACTAAGAATATTATTCTTATTTAAAGGGTATTTCCTTTCGGAGTTAACTAAACCACCAGCTTAATAACCCCAACCCCATTTTGAATACTATATCGATTTCAACCTTTAGGCTCACAGACTACATCTGCATTTATATTAATTCCTGTAGGATACACAATCTGATAGAACTTTATCTTTCCATTCTGCCATTTGGTTAATTAATCTAAAAAGTACTCTGTATTTTACTGCTCAGTTTTATATCCATCATTAGCACCACTGACAGGAAATAGATATATGTGTTTCATCACTTCATCCACAAGACCATAGACACTCACCAAATCATCGTTATAGGAGACAAAATACAACTCCTCTCCCTGCATGTAAGACAAACCAGCCAGTATATCATCACATAGAGTCAAGGCTTTCTCACTTTTCCGTTCCACTGCATGTATACGTCTAAACTGGTACAGATCTACCATATAATTTAGCGTTGTATTGTTGACATACATCTTATCAGGATCTATAGGCAGATCTTTCAAAATACTATTTTGCTTAAAAAAAGCAAACACCTCGTGCTTTTTCTCTTCTGTCATACTATATATAAGATTTAGCTATTCATCACCAGTTTTTCAAATAGACGCTCTACTTCACCCTGCCCAATCTCAACCATATACAGAGTCTCTCCAAACTCCATTTTTATTTGTTTAAGTGCCTCAGTCCTTTGTTTATATCGCCACCGATCCATATCAAGAACTTTTATACCCTGAACCCAATAATTATAATACCCAAAAAGATCAGAAAACTCGATCAGATAAATACTGTCAGGAGCTTCTTTTTCCAATATAGACTGACTCGAAGGATGACCTCGTTTAATCTTGCAAGCGGGCGAATAGTAAAATGCTCTATTTTCCTGTTGTATAATTACTTTTGTAATAGCAATTGGAACCAAACGTTTAAAATCCTCCAATACCTGGTAGAAAACATCCAGTGCCCGAGCCTCATCACCTTCACATTCCTCCAGAATGATATTTTTCCACCCTGCTGTGGACTCACTCCATTTGAACCGATAAGCTGACCATTCATGAAACATATGAAATGGTGGCATTTCAGGATTATCTATACCCAGACTATGGAAGGCATAGTCGTACCCTCCAATAAACTGAGCTAACGCACTGATGCTATTTTTTCCCAGATACATCCCAGGACAAGGTTTAATTCTATCTAATAATTGGTAAATGTTTTCCATGAATGTGCAAATGTTTTTCTAATCAATAGGCATTGCTCAATGTTGCCAACGTAAGAAATATCCCTTACGAAAATCAGTAATATAGCATTCTCATTGTTTCTTTATCGTTTGGATATATTCATTATATTCTTCGAAAAAATGAAACAAACCAGGTGAATAGTTGGAACTATAATAGGAAATAATCTTTTGCCAGGAAGGAGGTCCAGGATAGAATTTATTTTTCGCAATGAGCCAACTTTCAAAGCCTTCCATGATATGCCAATCGGTAATTCCATCCGGATCTCTCAGATACCAACCACGTAGAAACGAATCCAAACAAGTAAGTGTATTGTGACCAATATACATAGGTGTTCGTGTTTGAAGTTTTTCAAGTAGTGCTTCTATCGAATAGTGATCATAAGGGGCTACTCTGGAATAAGGGACTTCTTCATATGCTTGAAGGTCTACTTCCTGATAAAAACGATCAAACAACTCAAAGAAATGAAAGAAAGCGTCATACTCATCCTGATTTACTAGACAGATTATCCTTGCCCAGGAACATGTACAATGCGGACCTGCCTCCAGTTTTTCTTCAATCCAGGATTGGAATTTATATTCTAAATATGCTTCTGAGACTGGTGGCACTTTTCGAAAATACCAGCCATCAAAAAACGCCTTTAAGCAGAAAACAGATTTTGTTCCTACCAGATTTGGATTGATCCGAATCTGATCTATTAGTTCTTTGGCTGAGTACATACATATTGAATATCTATATTCTGTGATTGAGCAAGTTCCAAGCCTAACCGGATATTTTCCAGCTGGTCAGAATTGAGTAGTTTAAATAGATTGTCGGCTTCAGTTTGAGTAAAATGCAACATACAGAAAGAAATGATTTAACTCTTAAAAATAGTCATTTCTTCCGTTTTTTATAAGATGATTTTGTAAAAAATTATCAACTCAAAAAGCATATTTTCCAAAGCAAAAAAGCCAAAAATATAATACACTGAAAATCAGCACATAACAAAAATCACTCAAAAACAAGCTTTCTCCTACCCTTGCTTTTTAAAAGGCATTACAGACCATTAGAAGCCTTTAGAGCGATTTTGCTATGTTTCGGAACTATTAATCGACTCGTAACGAAAAATGGCTTATAAACGATCTTTCATGCCTTAAATCGCATTTCTGAGCCAAATCGCCCAGACCCCTAAAAAAATATATAACCTGAAACGCGCTAGAATCGCGTATTTGAGAGAAATCCTGACCCAGAACGCGTATACGCCATTCTCAGGCGGTTTAGGAATCGACGTTTTTCGGTTTTTGGACATCCGAACATTTGGTTTAATCAGATTCCGTAGGACGCTGATTTCGTGTAGGTACTATTTGGATTTGTAATCCAACACAGGAATGTAGGGGCGACTGGCAGTCGCCCTGTTTCCCACAGGTACAGCATGGGATCAATCCGAAATAGTTGTCTGATAAACCTGAGCATTCGTGTATGGAACCAGGGCGATCTGCCAATCGCCCCTACATTTTATGCCTCTAATGCCCTATTGCTGGTCAAATCTACCCTCTCTCACGCTTTTAGAACACATGAGAGCGATTTTAAGGCAAAATCGCATTCTGTATTGACCGCACGGATATTTTAGCTTATAGAGCCTCTTTGGGGCCTTAAATTGAATATTTCATATAGATCGCGGACCATGCCTCCATACCATAGCCATTTTTTGGCTTTTTCCTAGATCAACTATTCAGAACATAGTTTAATTTTGGATGAAATCAATCGTATTCTGCTTCTTATGGGATCTTGTTATTACACAGTTATAAACATCTCATCTTATCCCATCTGAATATCAGCAAAATACAGAAAATTTTCTTATTATAATGTTTAAACATTTCTTTCCACAGAATAATACAACAACTAACCCATCAATAATTTTCGCACAATTTCAGATAAAAAGTAGCTTTTTTACACAAAAATGTTTGGCAGATATTGTTCGATCTACTATATTTGTTTCCATAAGAAAATCACTGTTCCGGATGTATTTTTAGGACAAAAACAAGGTTATAGATTTCTAACAATCACTATCCTTTGTTTGTCTTACAGTACTGAGGGGGCAAAAAAAGAGCCCGTTACGAGAACGAGCTCCCTGATACCAAAGGATGTTTAGGCCTAGGAAACTTGACCATCCCTTGGCGGAATAAACCTCTCTTCTGCGCTAACAGAAAAGTGTTTTATTTTTATCACTTACAAACAGATTAATTAAATAAACACTGCTGTAATGAGTTGACTATGCAAAGGAAAAACTGTTATAAAAAGCTATTGAAAGATAGATAACAAACAGGAAAACAACTTCATAGGAATCTTATCTGCTGCGGTGCTATACAAAGATAGTGAAAAGTTTAGAAATGCAAGTTCAGACTTGTCATTTTTCGTAGTGTCTCTCCTGGACACATCAACACACTGTTACTATCTCATATTTTTTTATCTGTTTTACATCGTTCTCTCAGCGGGTTTCTGGTCGATTATTTCTGATCGTTTTTCACCACTAACCCCAAACGTATATGCACACTTCCTACAAAGAAGTTATCAGCTGTTTATCACGCATTGAAATCCTATTGTCTGACATCAGACCCAATCTCTCACAAGTATCCGACCTATTACAGGACAATGAACGCCTGGGCGGAATAGAGCTGGCTATGGAAATTACAGGCCTGGCTAAATCGACCATTTATCATCTGGCTGCCGATGGACTCATCCCTTTTATGAAGCAGCGCAAAAAGCTCTACTTCAGCTCCCGTGACCTTTACCAATGGATCAAGGATGGCAAGCACAAAACCCTTCAGGAAATGGAGGAAGAAATCCAACGCCATCTGTCGCAAACTCATCAGTCGCAAACTTCTAATCTGCTAGCTACCTCAACCCGCTAATCGATGCAACAAACGGATAATTTGACTCACGCCACTAGCGTGAATGGCGAAGCTTTGCCCTTACCAGCCAGTGAGTTGCCTAAAAACAAGCAAGCTTTCTCCTTACGGGATTATCAGGAAAGTAGTATTACAGAACTGACCAGACGGCACCAATCCGGTGCCAGTCGTCTGATCTTGTGCCTGCCTACGGGAGCCGGTAAGACGGTCACCTTTGCGGAGATGACACGGCGTACGTTAGAGACAACACCTGAGGCACGTGTATTGATCCTGGTGGATCGCATGGAACTATTGCATCAGGCGGCAGCTACATTGGAACGATCCGGATTGCAGGCTGGTATAGTAGATGCCAGCAGCAAACAGATGCCAACTACACAGGTAATAGTGGCAATGGCAGAGACCTATTACCGGAGAGTACAGAAAGGCTGGTCATTACCGGATCTTAAGCTACTCATTATAGACGAAGCGCACAAAGGTAATTTCCGGAAAGTAATCCAGCTGCATCCGGATACGCCTATTGTAGGCGCTACGGCTACTCCCCTGTCTGCCAGTAAGCGAATTCCCTTAAACACCTACTTTAATGACATTGTAGTCGGAACTCAGATTCATAGCCTGATCGAAGCAGGACATCTGGCGTTGCCACGTTATTTTGCTGTCCCTATGGAGATTAAAGCGGGTAGAGCGTTTGATGGGGACTATAAAATCAATGAACTCTATGCCGACTTTGACAAACCGGCCCTGTATCAGGGGTGTGTTTCCAACTGGCAAAAGCATGCGGAAGGTAAAAAGACGGTGATCTTTTGTGTGAACAAGCTACATACACTGCGCACTACCCAAGCCTTCCTGCAAGTACATGACCAGGTCAGATACATCACTTCAGACACCCCGACTGATGAACGTCACGCAACACTGCAGTGGTTTGCTCATACGCCTGATGCCATTCTGGTGAACTGTGGTATTCTGACTACGGGCTTTGATGAGCCAACGATAGAGTGTATTGTCTTAAACCGGGCTACCCGTTCATTGTCTCTCTATCTGCAAATGTGTGGACGCGGATCACGTACGACAGCCACCAAGGAGGAGTTTATCATTATAGACATGGGTAACAATATCAGAGAGTTAGGCTTTTGGCATGAACCCTATAACTGGGAATCTATTTTCCGCAATGGTTATGCAGCAGTGCTTCAGCATGCACCTGTCAAGTCGTGTCCGGAGTGTCAGTCTATTGTAGCGCTGAGCACGCAAACCTGTCCCTATTGCCAGCATACCTTTAAGCGCAAATTAGTGAATGGAACGTATGTGTATGAGGTAGAAACACAGGAAATTGTGGTAGACTGGACCTATCTGATGCAGAAAGAATGGCATACAATGAATGTCATCGAACTGATTATGCGGGCATCAATGGGTGATCCGAAAAATAAACGCAAACAATACCCTGTCCAGTGGATTATCAGCTGTATCCTCAAGCGGGAAAATCCCCGTCCGATGCTCGAAGAGTTTGCCCGACTGCGTGGCTACCAATCGCACTGGGTAGATTATACGCTGAAAGCGGCAGGTATCTCTACCCGAAAAACAGCCCCGAAAGGAGGCAAACGATGAGCCACTCATCGAAGAAAAAGCAGTCTGAGTATAGTTTGCCACTGGCAGCTCAACTGGCTGTAGATGACTTTAACAGGGTATTGAAACTGATCAAGAAAAAAGCACTCGACAAGCTGGAACAACTCAACAAATCACAACAAGCGGACTTTATGCACGATGAAAAAGCCTTTCGCCGGTATACTGCTATCCAGGCTGATTTCGATGTACTTGTCCAGTTTATCCAGGTCAGTGAACTGACTATCCAGTGCTTATGTGAGCAGTTGTTGTATGCTCCTTTACAGATCAAACATTACCAAAAACTATGGATTGCCAATGATGCTCTTAAGCGGCATAATCAGTCACTGGACGAGGCTAATGAAACGCTGATGGATATGCTGCTCACTTACTATGAACAACAGCAAACCGTCCCTTTTTAATACAATTTATAAACTTTCAATACAGTACCTTTTTTCCAATCTAACACCACTTTTCATTTTCTTTTTTTCTTTATGCAAGACGAATTTTCACGCCGGGTATCTCAATTTCGTAATGAACAAATGCAACAGTTTTCTGGGCAGATAAACGGACAATTTAACAGCAAAAATGAATTCAGAAACGAATTTACACATTCTACCGCTGCTGTTAAACAAAGTATTGAGATAACCTTAGCCTATCAGGTACGCAACACCAAACCTGCACTAAGCATCGGAGAAAGCAAGCTGATAAACAAAGGCGAGTTTGTTACTGTAATTGGCGCTCCTGGCTCAGGAAAATCCAATTTGATTGAAGATCTAATGGCAGGCTTTATCTGCCATGTGACGAACACTCCCTATCCGCACAGTCTGGTAGATTTTCATTATCCGGCAGCTACCGCTGACAGTCGCGGATTATTCATCGATTTTGAACGCCCATTAGATGATGTGGCCTGTTCACTGGGACGAACGCTCAAAAGGGTTTCTATCAATGAGTCGTTAATCCGCAATAACCGTTTTCGCAATGTAGAGGTACGCTCCATGCTTGAACTGGAAACCGCTGAGCAAAAACGCAGTGAGATACGGCTTCTACTGACAGAATCACTTAAACAGGGAGCACCCTTTGACTACCTGATACTGGATGGTTGCCTGGATCTGACCACCGACATGAATGACTCAAAGGATGCGGTTCTGGTGGTTCGATGGATCAGAAAACTGGCCTCAGAATTTAATCTGGCTATCATCTGTACACTTCATCCCAACAAAAACACCACCACAGCAGCAGGTCATTTTGGCTCGTTTCTGCATCGGTATAGCCGGGCGTTCTTACTGCTTCAGATGATGGAGCAGGCCGATGGCATGCGTCAACTGACTTCTGACTTTGATATGGGCAAACTATCCCATAGTCATTTGCCAGTAGAGCAATATTTCAAGTGGGATGCCAGACATCACTTTTTCGTGTCCGCAGCACAACCTCAGGTTTCTAAAAACGGAAATACCATCAAGCTAAAAGAAGTAATTCATCAGGTATTTACCCGCCAGATGAGTACCCAGATTCCCTCAGCTGACTTTAAGCGACTGTTACTGGAAGTGTCTGCTCAGAATGAAAGTAAGGTAAAGCGCCTGATTAGCGAAGCAGTTGAATTTGGCTATATCCGCCTGGAAGGTGAACGTAACACAGGCATGTATTACTTAACCAGTTCTACTGACTGACACTACTTATTGGTTCAATGATGTTGTTAGTTCATAGGGTGGGTTGGTGCATATATACCCCCTTATAGGGGGGTATATATGCACCAACCCACCTTACGAACAAATGAGTCAACTTGCACCAGCTTTGAGCCAACTTTGAACCAGCATCTGACTTTACTTTCATATATGATTTCAAAACCTGTTTACAACTCTTATTCATGCAACAGACTACTCCCATACAACCGTCCGAAACCCGTATCCAAGCTTTATGCTTTCAATGGCACTGGAATACGTTTCCTGCTTACAGAGGATTACTACATACCCATAACAACAACAGCCATAATGCCATCAAAGGTGCTTTAAACAAAGCTTTAGGGATAGTGAAAGGCGTATCTGACCTGGAATACTTCTTTGCAGGCAAAAGCTACTTTATTGAACTCAAAAACCTTGTAGGGTATCAAACCTCTGAACAAAAGCAGTTTCAGAAACTGGTAGAATCACAGGGAGGTTCTTACCAGATTGTGCGCAGTCTGGAAGAGTTTCAGCACCTGATAGAGGGTATTCATACACACTGCAATCATCCAGTAAGCAGGCATCAGGCAACCTGTATCCAGGTTATTTCTGAAACCAACCGTAACTCCGGTTGCAGTGTTGACTCTTGCTCACCCCTAACCTGTATACAGGTTAAGCAGCAAAACGACTGTGACTCCAATTAGGTTTTTATATAACCGGAGTTGCAGTTGTTTCTCTGGATAACTGGAACTCCGGTTGCTCTTTTCGATAACTGGCATACAGGTTAAAAACCTTTCAAACCCTACGAATCCTACAAACGCTACTAACCCTTTGATCACGATGAGTTTACAACATATCGGCCAACGTATTTATCATTTACGGGTAGAAATCCTGCAAATACCCCAATGGGAGTTTGCTCAACGTACCGGAACGGCACAAGGCAATCTGTCCTCGCTGGAAAAGGGACGTTCGCTGCCCTCCTGCTTTTTCCTGTGGTCGCTACAAACCACTTTTCACACAGATCTGAACTGGTTGATCACCGGAGAAGGCGAACCCATTCGCCCTTCTGGCAACAAACGCAAAAACACACTACAAACCACTGAAAACCAACCATAAACGTAGTTGCGATTATCGCAAGTACGGTTGGACTGGCGTTTGGATAATGCCGACCTTTGTATCACTAAATCGGTCAGAAAAGGGGCTTACCTCTCTGCCTGCAAGCGATCCGGAACCTTGACAGCAGCACAACCCAAAGCCCCACTCTCCTGACCCTTTGTATACTCACATTTTCCATCAACCAAACAAAGCTATGGCATTAACTTTAACATTATTAACCTCAAGAACAGACTGTGACAAAGTCCTTGACCAACTTTCAGACCTCAAAAGCGATCTGGAGTTCAAGCAGATCTCCCTGACTCGTAGCCGTGAAAATGCTGCTGACCGGGCCTCTGACATCGAAGCTACCTTAGCCTCCTCTGAAGCTGAAGTAGATTCACTTACATCCATCATCGCCGTATTGCCGGAAGGTACGACCAAAACCGAAATGGAAAACCGCAAAGTAAAAGCGGAATACAAGCTCTTTACAGCACAGCAGCGCAAGCAGCAATACGGTACAACGGCGGTAGTGCTCTATGAATCGCAGCTGGATGAGATCGAGCAACGGTTATCAGTAGTGGATGGTTCGATGTCGACTATCACCACCCACAAGGCGACGCTACCCGCCTAATCCAGGTAGCAAAAAGTAAGGATTAAAACGAGAAATACTAACTGGAGAAGCAGTAGACTTTTAGTTTACTGTTTCTTTTTTTGCGAAAGATGCCTGCTCCAATTCCCTTATCCACTTTCTAACCATACATACAAATTATGCAACTACGACTTTTATTAAGCGCCCTGTGTTTCGTCTTCGGTCTGGCTATTGGAGTCTTTATAGAGCATAGACTTAATCCATCTGAGGTATACGAATGCGAGGTGATTGACTACAGCCAGATAGAGTCCATCGTAGCCAGACAGGTAGTCTCCCACCCAATTCAGCCATTAGATGTAGAAAAGATCAAACATGTGAAGAGCTTTACCTATGCACCTGTTTTTCAGATTGTGGATACGTGTAAAGGGCCGTAAATGGCTAAAGTTGGTACAGAAGAGGTCAATATAAGAGACTGTCTCTATTTCTCTTCTCCACAAAAACACTCTTCTTTTTTGTCCTTCTGAAAGAATCTTGTGACAAGACCGGCGGCCTTTCCTTTTGGAGTGTTTTTTTCACAAAACAAACAAGGCTCTATTTGTCACAAGATTCTTTCAGAAGGACAGGGAAAGAGCTTTTAGAAGGACAGTGGAAGTGTATTTAACCCAAATAACCCCTATGGCAAAATCAATATACGATTACCTCCAGTTTGTGTTAGACAACTGGAAAACCTCAACCCTGGGTTTATTTACCTTCTCAGGATACATTCTCTGGCTGATGAATCGCATCGACACACAATCGTTCGTTTCGCTGCTAGCCTTTATTTCAACAGTCGGTTTCTTCTCCATGAGAGACCCCAAATAACGTTACTCATTCACAATCTAAACCACCAAAACACAGCTTGTTTCTATGTCTGCTACCTCTGCTTCCAATATATCAGCTCTTGACCAAAAGTTGCTTATGAAAAACCTTACCCTTGCCAACGATCACCTGGCTTCCGAGAAAAAACGGCTTGAAAACGAAAACCTACACCTTCAGTATAGGCTTAGTAACCAAGAGATGGAAATGGAAACACTCAGAGAGCGAATCGAGGAGCTGGAAGGCGAAAACGAGGTATTGCATACAGAAGTCACCGAGCTGAAGGAGACACTCAACAACCTGCCATCAGCTTAACCACTATTCCATTTCCCGTCGTTGCGTGTTCTCACCAACGACTTGTTTCCCACCATTCAGGTTGGTGATACTATAAGATAACTATTCTCTAACTACAAGCCTATGCACTTTCAATACCTGATCATTCACTGTACCGCCACTCCTGCCGGACGCTGGGTTTCGCCAGAAGACGTCAAACGTTGGCACACTGCACCCAACCCCTACGGCAACGGCTGGAAACAAGTCGGCTACTCTGACCTGATCCTGCTTGATGGCTCCCGTCACCAGTTCATTAAACACAACAATGATCAGATTATAGACTCGTTCGAGATCACCAATGGTGTAACAGGCATCAACTCTATCTCCCGCCATCTATGCTATGTAGGCGGTCTGGACAAAACTTTAAAACCGGAAGACACACGTACCCTTCAGCAAATCGAAACGATGTTAGCCATTATTCATGAGGTGCTTACCTACGCCCCTCATGTAAAAATTGCCGGACATAACCAATTTGCCAACAAAGCCTGTCCCAGCTTCTTTGTCCCAACCTGGCTCAAACAGGCAGGCATTCCCGAACACAACATTGAATGGAGAGGCTCAGTACCAGCTAATAATCATGTAACACAGTAAACCAATAGTACGATGACAAGGACTTACACTCGCAAAGACGACAAAATTAAGATTCGCAGAAGAGATCACATTTATGGCTTTCTGCTGATAGACGGCTATGCCTATGAGTTTAACCGCTATTACCTCCCACTAGGAGAACGCCAGAGCCGCATACCCTATGAGGAATGGAGAGACCTCATACGCAAACAAGCACGCTATCGCCTTGAGATTTCGAAAGAGGAAATACAAAAACTCACACCTTTCTTCAAAGACAAAGCAGGTTTTCAACCAACCAGCAAGGGACTATCTTTTGAAGAGGACAGATGTTTCTATCTCTACAACGATGGCTGCCTCCCCGATAAAGCAGTCCACCGAAAGAAATATGAAGCACGCCTGGAAGCGGTATTGCAATTTGCCTAAAGGGCACTGGTGACGGTATAAAACAACAGGTTCGGATGTGTGTCCGAACCTGTTTGGTTTTAGTAGTATTATTCTCTCAGAAACTAAGTAATCATTTATTGAGAGTTATTATCTCCTTAACGTTCCCTGATCAGAGACAAGAATTCCTCCTGCTTCCTCCTTCCATTTGAATGTATATACTTTCATTAACTCCATATCTACATAGCAGTCAAGCTCTGGATTAAATACTTCATCCAATTTGATCTTCAGAATTTTTTTATCTGGTTCATATGACCAGAATCCCTTTGCCTTGTTTACTACAGAACTATTTACAATCTTTTGCAAACTAACCTCTTGCCCTTTAATACCTCTAAAGAAAAACTTAAAGATTGTATCCCCTACACTCATTTTATAAATTCCGGAAAGTTGTTCAATACCATCTTTTTTTATTTTTCGATCTACTACTATGAGGCAATTAGCATCTAATGATACATTTGCTTTCATGCGAACAAGCTTTTGGGATTTAAAATCTTCCGATTGCTTTATCTCAGCCAAATTAATCTTATAAATACAAGAATACGACGCTTTGGGACTTGCATCAGGAGTAAGAGAGAAGTCAAGAGTTTTACTACGTTTCTTCTTTATCTCCTTTCCAGACAAACATAGTGAGTAAGTTCGGGTAGAATCATAGGTAATAAACCTCTTTTCATTAAATGACTTTCCATTTGTAGTATAATAAAGTTTATTATTTTTATCTGCATCATATCCATAGATTTTCCCCGATAATTCAAGCTCTTGACCCCAGCAGTAAAAGGAGCAAAGAATAAATCCAAACAAAACACAAACTCTCATATGTTAGTACGAAATTCGGCTTATACTCATTCTTCATGAAAATATTTTCATATCTAGCATATCAAAAATTTAGTGCTAAATCCAAAATAGTTGCCTGTAGAATCATGTTCTCCAACATAATCTCACTAACAGTTTGATTAGCCATACTACTATCAGAAAAAACGCAATTTTCCTTACAAAAATGAGAATCAATAATAAAATACAAATTCTTATCCTGTCCCTCTTCTAACAACTTTGCTTTAAGAAGAACAGCAACAAAATTTTTGTATTTCAATTTATTAAAATTCATCCGTGCTAAAGAGACTATCTTATCATCTTTTCGACATGGATCTACCAGATTGATAGTATAGCCAGGAACAAATCCTCCAGCAGCAATGATAAACTGATTATTAATGTTAGTAAAGTCTGATATATAGTAATTCAAATCTCTTATAGCTGCACTATCTACTCCCTTCACATTTTCAGCAATTTTCTTGAGAAGATTCAATTGAGACTCTACTATAGAATACATTAACCGCACAGAAACATCCGAACATCGATTATTGCTTTTTACAGCATCAGTATCCTCCTGACAAGAGAAAAATAAAAGCACAAAAATCAATATATATGTTAGCTTACTTTTTCTTAACTCCATACTATCCTGTTTAGTTATGGCCTATACCTAAAGGCGATTAAGTAGCTTAATGGGAACTGTTATTCAATTAGATCTCATCATTTTTCCTTTGTAAAGAACTAAATTTTTCAATAGCCTTTACAACTATCAAGGCTATTTCTTGCCAATCCTCATGAGGTTTATTGTGCCACTGGAGACGAATGGATTGCTGATGATCATATAAGCAGACTTCGTAGGACGTTCCATCCAGACTAAACATATCACTTTCAGGAATTCCAATTGTTATTTTTATTGCCTTCAGTGTATCTACCAGACTTTTTAATTCATTTGACGGACATTCTAAAAGGTCATATCCAGGGTTTAGAATATATCTTTCTCCTTCAGCAAACGTGCTTTCAAACAAAACATACGTTTCACCCTGCTTTCGAATGTCCCACAGCTTATTATCTTCAAAAGAAGGTCTGAATACAATCTGTAGAATCTTCTGGCCAATGCCACGCCAGCCTATATCCTCATACATAAACCGTTTTTCAGAGAGCGCTGCTTGTTTTTCTTCCTTGTCCCGAAGTTCTTGTAAAAACTTCTTTCTTTCTGATTTATTCATTTTTGTTGATGATGGCTAGCTTGTGGGTAAATGCAGCGGTTACTTCAATTATGTTTATTTCTCCTTTATACATTACTGTATTTCATAATCTTATCTATGCGAGTTGTAGCTCTTATCCTGTTCCATAACTTTTTCAATTTTGAAGGTTTTAGTAAAAACCTCTCTTTTTTGTCCTCCTGAAAGAATCTTGTGACAAGACTGGCGGCCTTTCCGACTGGAGATATATTTTTCTCTCAAAAACTCAACATGGCTCTATTTGTCACGAGATCCTTACAGGAGGACAGAAATAGTGTTTTTTCTTTATTTACAAACCACTTTTCCATAAAAGATATGGACAAGATAAGGTTGTAGCCTTGTCTTGATTAAGAAATTACATACTTACACAGATACACCTTAATCCAGTTCTTCAGCTGAGATTTCCATTGGCTTTCCTTTTTGCCTATAACGCCAGCCCTCATTTATAGCCTTCCTGATACACTTTTCAATAAGAGACGGCGTTATTTGTTTTATCAGATTGGGGTTCCCAATACTCTGCAATCTTTTATACCCAGTGTTGATTAATAATAGTTGTCCACCTTTCATATACTGAACGGGGACAATCAATGGACCTCCGATTTCCTCTAGTACGGAAATTCTCTTCCGAACCCTCCACACAAAAAGTTCTCCATTTATAGTAAGAGTTCTAAATCCTTTTTTAGGTAGTGTCATTTTTAAATGTTTGCACGTATTGTACTACGTCTGCTCAATAGCCAAATTATATACCTTGCTATTGAAAGGAAAGATTGATGTAGTCTACATTAATGCGATAAATCAATTACAAGTAAACCAATAAATAGTTGCTAACCATTATCTGTCGTAGCTGTGATGTGTCATAGCCGGCAGCACCGGGAAACCTTTCCTTTCGTCAATAAAAACGGGTAATTGATACACCCCTGTCCTCCGTTAGTCAATCTAATTTCCTCATGAGTAACGGCTTGGTACTTTTGAGTAAGTGCAAATATACTACTCCACTTTATCACACATATGAAACTGATCAGAATACTACTAATTATCATGTTAGCAGGTGCTTTACCTATTGATGTAAAGAGCCAACGTATCACTAAGAATGTAGATGCTTCCCGAGTAGAACTGGAAGCCATAAACAGTAGAATAGAGCAGCTATATGTAACGGAAAATGTGAATGCTTTGACCAGCTTATACGCTAGTCAGTTTACTTTTTTTCCTGAGTATAAGCCTGCCATTTTTGAATTGAAAGCATTAAACCAATTTTTTAAGGACTGGTTTACGGCAGGAGATATGAAGACATACAAGAAAAAAATAACTACTGTGGAGATATATTCTGGTCATTTACTCGAATTAGGCACTTTTAGTTTCCATTACTCATCCACTAAAAATCCACAAGGTGAATACAAAGGACATTATATGGTCTTATGGAAAAGCGACAACAATGGAAAATTGAGTATTCTATCAGAGACGTTTGGAGCAGACACCTATATTGAACCTGAAATTGTGCCGTATGCGGATGTTCAGGTTGAGGAAACGAACTTCACCGCTATAGCTAAGGTAAATAAGACATTGTTGGCTGAAATTGAAGAATTTGACGCAGTGGTGTTAAAAGCCGTAGCGAATGGTGACGGCAATGCGAGAGCTGACGGATTTACACAGGACGCCATCCTTCTGTCAAACTTTGATTCGATTCGGGTAGGAATGGATCATATCAGGCCGAAGATGCTCAAAACCTATACACCAGACATATCCTTTCGTGTAAAGCACTATTATAATCGGATATATGATCTTGGGGAGTATGTTTTTGTAACTGCTCAATATAAAGGCGGGTGGGGCGATTCAGCCAAAGGAGGAAGATTCAAAGGCAATATGTCTAATCTTCTGAAAAGAACACAAAACGGAAAGTTATTGATGCACAGACAAGCTGGAAACAGAGACAGCAAGCTAGTGCTATTCGATAAATAACAATCACCTGATCAGACAGGTAGACAGAAATACTCTCGTATATCGATTCACCCCTTCCTTGGCTTGTGTGGTTAGTTAACAGGCAGAAAGTATTCCTGCATCCAGCATCAATCGCTCAGTAACGTCCGGATAGCCTGCATGTGCCCTACCAGTTGTTGCTGCTCTTTGCCGGTAAGTTTGTTGAGGAGTGTTGCAATCTGCTCTTCGGATGAAGCATTAAGTTTGTTAAAGAGTGTTTGGCCTGTAGCTGTCAGTGAGACCAGGGTGATGCGGGCATCTTCACTGGATACCTGCTTTGAAATAAGGCCACTTTTCTCGAACTGCTTCAATACCCTACTCAAGTATCCTTTATCAATCACTATATTAGACATAATCTGAGAGGCGCTAACAGGTTGAAGACTATGAATCTCATACAGGATACGTGCTTCCGCCAGTGAATAGTCACTGTCCAGCAAGTGGTTATTCAGCAGGCCAAGCAGCCCGGTATAGTAGCGGTTAAAGGCTCTGATATCGTCTATGATATGTTGTTTATCTTTCATACAAATCTCTTGTCAGTAGTTGGTATTCAGGCAAGTGTCAGGTCATAACGCCGCTCTGTAAGCGGTTTGTCAAAGCTTTCAGACGGTTTTTCTTCTGTCAGAACAAATCCATAGCGGGTATACAATGCAGTAGCAGTATGTTGCTCATCTGTCGTCCATAAATACGCATGGGATATTCCTTTTTCGTGCATAAAACGTACAAACTCCTGCATGAGGTATTTACCCAGACCGATACCTCTATACTCAGGAAGGAAGATAAAATACCGTAATTGTACCTGTTGTGCACGATGCTGTGCTACCAGGCAACCCACTATTCTACCTTTGTGTTCGCAAAGCCAGACCTTATCCTTAGCAGCATCATATTGCTGACCGAACTCTTTCAATCCATCCAGTACATATGCTTCAAAGTTTATCCCATAGTTACATTCCTTTGCGTACAAATCTCCATGTATATACGCTATATATCCCAGATCTCCGGGCTGTAAGGTGGTCCGGATCTGGATGTCTGCTAATGAAACTGTTGTCATAAAGTTAGTATGTAAGAGATAAATAATTATCGATATAGCTATCTGTAATGAGTACAGGAGCTAAAGTTTGATTGGTATACCAGGCAGAAGTCATCTACAATTAGTTGACTATATCAACTAATACTTCAGCAAAGCACGCAAAAAAGGTTGAAATTGTCAACTAATTAATAAGGAATATATTTTAGTAATACAACATGTATCGTATCCTATGTTATAATGAACATAGTTGGTATTGTTTGTACCAAACCAAGGGCAGCAAGTTTGCGTGATCGCCGTGGTGTGATTGCGAGAAGATAAAAGGAGAGGTTTTATAAGCAATAAGATAACTAGTAAGACAAGTTCTAAGTTATCATGGTAAGAAACATATACCTGGTTACCTATATTTTTCTATAAATAGCCGGTTGTATCTGTTCAAGCGGAAGATTCATGCCAGACGTAGATTCGGAATGGCCAAGCAACAACAAACCACCTTCTCTTAGCTTGGCACACAAACGTGCAATCACCTTTTCCTGGGTAGGCTTGTCAAAGTAGATCAGCACATTGCGACAAAACACAATATCACAATGTCCGGGTATGTCATAGGTACTGTTCATGAAGTTCAGTTGCCGGAAGCTTACCGTCTCTCGTAATTCAGGTACAATCCGGTAAGTGACAGGCTTTTTAGGATCTTTACTGCGTAGAAAATATCGCTGTTGCAGCTGCATGGGAATAGGTGCAACCTGTTCAGGCGTATAGACAGCAGTTGTTGCCAGTTCGAGTACCCGTGGGGATAAATCCGTTCCCAGAATAGAATAATGCAAGGCAGAAGGACAGCGCCTGGCAAACTCATGCATCACCATCGCCATAGTATAAGGCTCTTCACCGGAAGAGCAACCCGCACTCCAGATTCGTAAAGGTTGCTGACTGGATACATAAGGACATACCTGTGGCAGAAAATACTGGGTTAGAAAATCAAAATGGGCAGACTCCCGAAAGAAATCGGTTTTATTGGTAGTGACTACATTAACAAGCGGGATAAGCTCATTCGCTTGTCCCTGCGAACTAAACAGATAGTTACAATACTGATGGTAAGAGGACATACCCAACGCCTGTAACCGCTTTTGCAGTCGGCTTTCCAGCATAGGTTTCTTTAAAGGATTCATTCTAATTCCGTACTGACCAAAGATAAAATGACTTAACTTGTCAAATTCTTTTTCGGTTAGTCTGGCAATCTTCCATGCTTCCATAGTAGTAAAAAGGAAACACCAACAGGCTTATTTCGTAAGACAAAAGATATTTTTTGAGTAATTGGAGGCCGTGTGTGCCTGTACCGACAACAGGCCTCCAACCGGAACTTATCGTTTAAAATCGTTCATAATCTGCATCTGAAACCTCGCTATGTTCATGCATATCCAGCGTTACACCCTTGGATTTGCCTTTTTTAGGTAACGTTGCATGAGAACTACCTTTAGTCTTGCTAGTGCTGGTGCTACGTGAAGTATGCTGTTTTACCGAACCGATGTCAAAGAATGCGATGGCTTCTCTTAATTGCTCTGCCTGCACAGATAATTCTTCGGAAGCAGCGGCATTGGACTGCACTACCTGACTTAGCTGCTGAATAGCATTATTGACTTGCTCTGCACCTGAGTTTTGTTCCATGCTTGATGCTGAGATTTCCTGCACCAGACGAGACGTCTTTTGGATATCCGGTACAATCTGTTCAAGCACTTTGCCTGATCTTTCAGCAATTTCTACACTGGATTTTGATAAAACGTCAATTTCTATTGCTGCCAGCTGACTTCTTTCGGCTAGCTTACGTACTTCAGCAGCTACGACCGCAAATCCTTTTCCATGTTCACCCGCACGGGCTGCCTCTACTGCTGCGTTCAGCGCAAGCAGATTGGTCTGACGGGCAATCTCGCCAATAATGGAAATCTTATCCGCAATCTGTTTCATAGAATTTACCGTCTGATTCACAGCCTGGCTTCCTTCACGAATGTCTTCCGAAGCTTTCTGAGCGATTTTTTCGGTTTGCTGCGCATTGTCTGTATTCTGATCAATATTGGAAGCCATTTGTTCCATAGAAGAAGAAACCTCTTCTGCGGATGCTGCCTGTTCTGAGGCACCTGCCGCAATCTGCTGGCTGGCAGAAGCAATACTTTCAGAGGCAGTAGAAACATAAGACAATACGTCTTTCAGTTTGCTGGTCATAGCCCGCAGGTATTCAATCAGCTCACCCAGTTCGTCTTTACCGGTTTGCTTGATCTGAATAGTAAGGTTCCCTTCCGAAAGAGCTTTGATTGCTTCTTTGGCAGTGTTAACCGACATGGAGATCGATATAATAATCCATAAAGAAAGTCCAACAGAAGCAATTGTACTGAATACAAGCAGATAGGTCATATTGCTCTGTCCATCTGCATAAATCTGATTGGTATCCGCATCAATCTTAGCTAACTCTGCTTCATTGTTTCTAACCAGTTTGTTCATAACAGCAATGGCTTCATTAGCAGTAGTATTGGCAATACCATTAGAAAGTTCAAGGGCCGCCTTGTTGCTGGAGTCTGTATTAATGACTACTGCCAGTGTTTTCACTCTGCCATAAATTTTCCGGTATTCATGCCATTTTACCATGAAGTTATCTACATCCTCTTTGCCTTGCTGATCTACCAGTCCCTTTAACTCGTCCAGGCGTTGCTCCATCTCCTCTATTCTTTCTTCTCCCTCTTTTGCCATTTCCTGTAATACTTCAGGCTTGGTAATGATGATCAGATTTTTTTCATTTTTAGTTATGTACTGAAGATCTTCTGACAGTTTTCCCGCCAGCTTGATTCGGTTTGCATGTGTTTTTATAATGATTGTTACCCAGTTATTAAGGGCATTGGCATTTCGATTTCCTAAGTAGAAAATAAAACCACTTGCCGCAATTAACAGTGTAAAGGCAATAATCAAGCGTGCTTTGATAGAAATTTGCATAGAGTAGATAGTATAATATATCAGATGATTATAATATAGACGTGTGGGATCACTTGGGCTTCTGTATGTAAAGCCCAATACCCGTTAGTGATTGATAGATAAGCTCAATAGAAATACCATTATTTTTATGGAGATAATTTTACAACTATTAAAGAAGACATTCAGATACAGGCTAAGACCATTGTCTGGAGGATTTAGACACTGTTAGCCTTAGAGATGTTTTTCAGCCATTCTTTTTGTTTCTACTTTTAAAATTAGCCCCTTTCATGTAATCTTTGTGTAACGTATTTGTATCAGGGCCAAGAGTATCAGGTACTTCTTTCTGCTATCTACACCTGTTGACTGTGCTGATTTCGTTATGAAATTACAATTCTCCGGAAAAGATCAAAAATACAGACAGGAGGTATGAATGTAAGAAGGATATGTATATATCACAATGTATTCCCTGCAATACGAAACGGCTTATTCAGGAAGGAAATTACCTACATTCTCAGTAATTAAGTTGTGTAACAAAAGTTAGAGAACAACTACAGGTGTAAAACAAAAATAGATAGTTACAATCACGCAGAAATGCTTAAGTAGTATTCTGTTTGGAATATATCACACTAAAAGTCAGACAATTAGAACAGAACATTATCTTTCCAACTAACAGTATAAACTATATCTGTGGATGCAAGTTGAAAACAACCCTTCCAAATATCATATCTAAACCTACCAGGTAAGTTTTCATCCTTCATTTTACAAAAGAGTATAACACAAGGTGGATAACGATAAGAAACAGACAGGCTATGGGTTAGAAGCAATACAATAAACAGACAATTTACTATAATTCTAGCATTGATTAGTATATATGGAGAATGAAATAGAAAATCTGAAACGGTTATTACTTTCTACAACGGATGAAAATGTGAAGTTGGGATTAACGATCTGGCAAAACAATGCAGGTTTAGCAATTACTTTTAGTAAAAATGACCGAAAGCATATCTATAAACGCATCGCAAAAAACAAAGAACTTGTTCTTTATTGTTTAGAATCTGACTTCCCCGAACCAATACAAAGAATACAAAAACTGGAGCTTAGACATTCCAATCTGAAAGACCTTCCTGCTTCCGTAGCTAGACTTCCCTATTTGAATGAGTTGGATCTCCGATATAATGAATTGCAGGTAGTACCGGAAGTTGTTGGGAAATTAAAAAGTCTAAAAAAGCTGGAATTGGGAATGAATGAGTTCAGTCAAATTCCTGAAGAAGTATTCCATCTCAAAAATCTGAGGTATCTGTGCTTTTGCAGTAATTCAAATTTTAAGTTGGATATGGATAGCCCTATCACTCAAATGGCTAAAATAGAAGTGCTTTGCATAAGTGACGATCAGCTTTCTGAAAGGTTAAAAGATAAGCTTAAAGAGTTGCGGCCTCAGATTGTCTTTAAATAGTAAATAACCTACTACTAGCTTATCACTGCATTGGCAAACTACCGTGCTCTTTTTGGTAGCCGGTGTCAGCCCCATTTCCAGGCAGTTATGCTAGTGTAGGCGAAGCCTATGAAAAACAACAATCAGGTTCAAAATACTCTTTATGAAGAACATCTTACTTATACCTATTCTATGCTTGTTGGTAGTTTCTGGATTTACAGCTAAAATTTATTTACCTAAAAATGTCAGTTTATCATTCGTCGATTTAAAGACAAATATGAAAGTAACTGATTATGAGATTACAACTTCTTCTAATCCATATGAGGAGGAAGAAGGAACTCGCTTTAGTAATCGTCCGGTATATCATTCCTCTAAAAATGGTACTATCGCCATTCCTGTGAATGTATTTTTTAAAAGATATCTTAAGAATAAAAATAAGGTTAGCAGTGTTTATGGAATATTTAGAAAAGATGGCTATAGAGAAACATTTTTTAAACTTCCAATAGCTGAAATAGATACTATTATCTTTGTTGAACCATTGAAATAGTACTAGTCTATTGTTCAAATATCGGCAGTGACAAACTTTAAGTATGAAGCAGCTATTCTCTATTATCTTATTTATTGCTTTTTCATTAGTATTTAATGCTCAGAAAGAACAATATGCCTATTTCAAATTTGATCAGACCAAGGAGCCCTATTTGCCCTATTTTGTTAGGATAAATGATGATATTCTTTCGTATGATAAGAAAGTCCATAAGGTAAAAATTAACCCTCAAAAGCTGGATATTCTTGTTTTTGTATTTAATAGGATAGAATTAGAAGATTCTGATCCTTATTCCTATATAGTCAAGTTTCGTCCTGGAGAAACCTATATTATTAAATCTAAATATCCCGAGTTTGATCTATATCCGGTTTCGGGGAAAAAACAGGGATTTGTAAGGTTTGCAAAAACAAATATATCTGATTCATTAGTCGTATCTAAATTTGGTAACGTATTTCAGGATACAGTTAAAACCAATGGATTTACAAAATACAAAGCCCATCCTAAAACTGCTTTTCACCATGAAGTAATTTTTTATAAACTGTCTGAGTTAAATGAACGGACTCCAAGAACACCACCGCTCGACAGTATGTATATACTTTTTCTTCATGGAGAATATTATAGTGTGATGTATGACGGCAAGCTTACCAAATTATTGATTACTCTAGATCCGTCTCCTGGTAAGCCGAAATAACTGTAACTAAGATGGCCTTTCCTGGAGGTTTTTACCCGGATCACAAACATAGAATTAGGTTGATAAAGCTACCCTTCTGAATGATACAAAAAAGCAATCTTGTATGAATCACAAGAAAACTCACAAGTTCAAATTCCAAGAGCAGAACTACTAAATGGCTTTTAATCTAACATTTACACTTTCTTTGGTTTCTATGTTTTTATTTGTATGTATATATACAAATAAAAAACCTTCCTACATATCCACTCAAAATAAATATAAAGTAGACACATCCTATATTAAAAAGGAAAACTTCAAATTTATGGTTGTATCTAATTATATTTTTAATGAAAACCAGGAGAGGCCTATATATTTTTCGCAAACAGTAGGTTTAATCGTTAATGGAAAAGTCTTGTATTCTCAGAAACATGATGGAAGATATGCTTCTATAAAAACAAAATCAGGTACACTCAAATATTTGGATAATTTTATTTTAGAAATTGGAGTATACAAAGCTAATAACCAAAACTACTTTGCAGTTGAAGGTTGGGGAGGATGCAATTCTTGTTCCCTTTATTATTTGCTTATAGATCAAACAGGTAAAGTAGTCTATAAGTTATTTTGGATTGAAAAAACTGAAACGATTTATAGTAAGTTTGGCAGCATAGAAAAAGTATTTAAGAATGAAAATGATCGAAGTAGATATCTTCAAAGAAAATACTTTTATAAAGAACCTATATGTCATAAGTGTCTTCAATCAACGAAGAAGAATTTATTTAACGATCCATATAATCCACAAAGTGACTGATGTTTTAGATAAAGATATTACTGTTAATAACCATATAGAGGAACAGGTTTGAGTATCCACTCGAACCTTCTTTACATAGTACTTATTGCATTACAACAAATACGCCTATCTAAAATCTATACGAAGCTTTGTAGACTGCTCTTACTTATGCTACCAAATATCTTTTATCATACAAACCTGCTTTCATAAAACGCCCCTACAGAATGATTGCCTAATTGTAGGGTTGACGATGCTCAAACATTCAGCAATTGAAAAAATAAACTCTTATGGAGTATAAGTATATAATCTTTAACCTACGCAAAAACAGAAGCGAAGAATATAGCTGGGACAACCTTCCTGACTGGTTTTGGAGTTTATTTATTGACAATCTGGGAAAGTTTGGTATTACAAAAATAGGATTTGAAAGAGTTGTAGATCAGAAGGATATGGATAAATCTGGCCTACAGGACTATTTAAAGGAAGCAGGAAAATTAAAGTATGATCCTTTTCATACGCGAAACGAGAGTTCTATACAGGGATTTTATTTAACAGAACAATTAAAAGAGAAACTTAAAACTATTCCTCTTGTGTACTTTAATGCAATAGAAGAAGATTTACCTTTTGATGAAATCATTTTCTTTAAAGATGACAGTGAGAAGTTTTTGGTTGTTCCTTATGAGAACTTCGTCATGTTAAAAAACTTTTCAGAATCCGAATATGACATCCTTATGTCAATTGATAAAAGGTTTATAGGAAACATTGATTCTTTTAACTAAGTTATTTTCCTAACTATGAGATTACAAGTATTGGTTGCTAGCCTAATGGTATTTTTTTCCTGTGCGGATAGCTCAAAAAATGAATGCATGATAGACTTGACTGGTTACAGATTTTCATCAGTTACATATTTTAATAAAGCGACATTCAATATCAGAGGATATGATGTTGTTAAGTATATAATGAATTCTACTACCATTAAAGGTCCTGTAAAAGGGTCTATAGTTAAAGAACTCAAACTTGTTCATAGGACAAAAAATGATACAATTTCACTAACTGTTTATGGGGATGATCATAGATATTTTCGTTTAGGGAAATGTTTTTATGAAGCAGACCAACCTATTCTTCCGCAAAACCTCTGAGTTGTGTTACTCTAAAAAAGTGATGAGGCAATAAAGAATTCAAACTCCTATCCTATTCCGATTCATACAATTTCCAGACTGTTGTTCTTTCTATGTTTGTGGTAGATTAAAACTACTACAAACATAATACTATGAGAAAGAACACCTGGTTTATCATTGCATCCCTTATAGGGCTGGCCTTTATACAGTATGGCTGTCAATCGGCTCAGTCCAAAACACAGACCGAGCTGGAAGAAGCCAGAAAGGCTATAGCAGAAAGCAACTCCATCTATTTTCAGGCCTTTACCAAAGGAGATTCCTCTATTTTTGTTGAACGCTATGCAGATGATTGCTGTATCCTTGCTCCCAATTTGCAGCCTATTTGTGGCTCCAAAGGGGCACTTGAATTCTTCCAGTTGGCCTACCACCAGATGGGTCTTCGCAATGGCAAGTTTATTACGACCAAAGTGTATGGTTTGGGTGATGACTATGTAACAGAAGAAGGCTTATGGCAATCATATGATGCCAACAATGCTTTGATGGATGATGGCAAATTTCTGGTACTCTGGAAAAAGACGCCCAAAGGCTGGAAGATGTATCGTGATTCGTTTAGCAGCAATCACCCAACACAGTAAAGTAGATTCTTTTCAAGTTTGAGGGAAGAATCTCGTTTCTCTTCCCTCTCACACTCTCTGTCTTTGTGCAAGGGAATTTCCCTCTCTGTTTTCCTGAAGAGACCACTCTCCTTCCTTGTCCTTCTGAAAGAATCTTCCTGCTACGGCGTGATAACTAGGGCTATATGTAGCTTATAAGAGAATCTATTCGAGAATAAAAGATCGGTAGTCTTGCTTATTGCTGGTCTCAAGGATTGTCCAGCATATATTTCCAACCCCATTCTTTAAAATAAGCGTTAAGACTGTTAAGCCGCTCATAGCAAAACTCGCCAAAATAAAACCCCTTACTGGCATACGCCTTTCTACAAGAGAAACATATTTCAAAATAGGCAAATGGTGTATCAGACTCATCATAGAATATGATTCCATGATGAGGTTCATAACAGAATGCTTGTTCCGCTAGTGTTCCGTCTTTCGGAGTTATTCGTTTATAAAAAAGATTCAGAAAGGAGTTCATTTCCTTACCCGTTAACTCCTTTCGTTCCTGAACAACAGAACTATCCAAACTAACTAACAAGCTGTCGGCTTTCCAATCCCATATGCTTACATATGTTGGTTTTATCTTCCCTGTATGTTTATATATTTCTATATCTATCTTATTTTTAGGCATTACCTTCACCCTATTCACAAAACTAATCACCACAATTTTACGAGTCCTCTTCACTAATGAAACCGTATCCAGTGACTTTACCTGTGAGCAACTTTTGAAAATATCCTGATAAATCTGAGAAAAAGTTTTTGGAGAGTATAGAATCAGAAAATGCTCAGAAGTAGCTTATTAGTCATTTTGGAGAATAGAATGTATATATAAATTCATTGAAGACCAATTATTGCATAAGTAGAGCCCCATAGATAAATCCTACAATTCCCGCTAATAGAAAGAATAGCATATAAGCTATTACATAGTTTATCAGAGATTTAAAAGCGGAAGCAAAATAGCTTTTCCTGTAAAAAAACAATGCGCCTACAACTGAATAGTATATAGCAGCAATGGATGTAGATAGTACGCTATCTATGATAAAGTGTGTTGGAAAATATAGGTATAACAAATAACCCGGAATAGAAAACAGGGCGCTCTGTGCCATTGTATAGGTATTCATTAGCAAATGCTCCGCATAGGTGTATCCCTGCTTTCTAAAAAACACACTGGAACCTAAGGCCAGAATTGGAATCAGGATAGCATACATGAATTGAGGATTCTGAGTAATAAATTGCTGAAACTGCTGAACTCTTGCGTTGGCTGTCTGATATTTTTCCTGCTGTTTTTTATTTTTAAAAACGGGCTTTTGCGTTTGTACCTGTTCTGTCATCTTCTGAGTAAAGGCATCCATATCCAGTATGGAAAATCCTATAAATGTACTGATACCTAACCAAAGCAACAGATATTTAATGGGATTGGTGTATATAATCCTTCTTCCTGTAATGTAGTCAGCTATTACCCCCTGAGGTCGGGTAAACATCTTCGTTGTTGTAAAAAGAAACCCTCTGTCAAAATCAACCAGTGACTCATAGGCCAGTGATAGCAATTCCTTGATTGTTAATCGGGGTTGCAGCTGTCGTTGTCCGCAATGTCCACAGAATGTTTCGGTTACCAAATTGCCACAATTCTTACAGTCGGCAGGTTGAATATCTTTTGAAACAGTGGTTTGTGAGGTTTCAGAGTGTATCATTTTATGTGAGCAGGCTAGTATACTTTCACTGCAATCTAGTAACTATTCTCGTAACTTCAGATAGGCTCCTGTTTTTCCTCCGACGCTGTCCAGTAAATACTCATTTTGCTCTCACTCCAATTCCCGGATAAGTACACTTTTAAAGAAGTGCCAGCAAAACTGATACCCCCAATTACTGTATACATTGGCAAATCCCATTCGTTCATCGAACAACTCAAAATCAGCAAGTCACTAAAATGATTTTAGAGGGATATACCTATACAAAACACCAATGCACACATTAAAACCTTCTATGAAAAAAATCTTCTACTCGGCTTTATTGCTTAGTATATCCTTCTCTACCTGGGCCCAGGATAATGCTGCATCCAATCAATATATAAATATGAGTCTGGAAGAACTGATGAACGTACAAGTTGAATCAGCTTCCAAGAAATCAGAAAACTTGTTTGATACCCCATTTTCAGCCTCAGTTCTTACCAAAGAAGAAATCCGAAAAGCAGGAGCAACCAGCATTATGGAAGCTCTACGTCTGGTTCCAGGTGTGATTGTCCGGGAACAAAGCAATGGCAACTATGACATTCACCTGAGAGGTCTGGACAATGTGCCCCCCAGTTCTTTCTTTATGAATTCGATTAACTCCACTACACTGGTTATGATAGATAATCGTCCTGTATACAATTACCTGCAGGGTGGTACCTACTGGGAGACACTCCCCATTGACCTGAATGATGTAGAGAAAATAGAAGTAGTGCGTGGCCCTGCAGCAGCTATGTATGGACCTAACGCAGTATCTGGTGTTATCAATATTATTACACAGAAAAATGCTGGCAACGTCAAAAATGTTCAGGCAGTAGCCAATGCACAATATGGAAGTCTGAATACCCTGATTGCCAATTCCTCTATAGGACATCAGTTTACCAATAAGCTGTCTGCAACTGTCAGCGGAAATTATCAGTCCAGAGGACGGGATGTATCCTATTATGATCTGAAAACGGACCAGACAGTTGATTCACCCAGTAAGTTAACTCACAATACAATAACCCCGCTGTTTGCCAAACCAGACCGGTCAATGCAGAAGTATGGAGCAAACGCATTTGTTAACTACAAGGAAAACAATAACATACGATTTGATCTGGCAGCAGGGTTACAGGGTTCGGAGGTTCAGAAAGTAAGTGCAGAAAATACGGTAACACCTATGTCTGTTATGCGTTCCAACTCTACCTATGCAGATCTGAAAGGAGTAATTTACGGGTTAACCAGCCAGGTTTCGTATATATCAGGCGAACAAGACCCTATCATCGGTCAGAGAGGTAGCAAATACGCCTTCAGTGCACTGGATGCGGCCTTTGAATATGAAGTTAAATTGAAACACCTCTCTATCAAACCAGGGTACAGTTACCGCAAAGCGTTATACGACGATACTAAATTCTGGAGTGCGGAAAATTCAGAAGGGGTATTAAGTGGCCGATATTACATTACTACGCATGCAGCTTCGGTAAGAACTGAATACAATCTGTTTCAGGATAAAGTACGGCTGGCAGGAGCTCTCCGGATGGATAAGTTCAACTATCCCGACAAATGGTATCTGTCATATCAACTGGCAGGAACCTTTAAACCATCCGATAGCCATCTGTTTCGTGTAGTGTATTCACGGGCTTTCCGTTCTCCGTTTATCTATGATAACTACATTAATCTGGCTCTTCAGGCTAACAGTGAGCAGGTACATTCCACTACGCTGGTTACAGGAAATAAGAACCTTCAGCAGTTGCAATCGGATATGGTTGAGCTAGGCTACCGGAGCAAACTGGCCAGTAACCTTCAACTGGATCTGGAAACATACTATATCCAGACCAGCAATTATACCAACCTGATTGTAGGTCAGAGACAGATACAGCCTGGCGCTCCGGTACAGGTTACAACCTATATCAATGTACAAAACATTCCGCTTACAGTTAACCAATGGGGAACTACACTTTCTTTGAATTATGTACACAAACAGCTTCAGATAAAACCGTTTGTATCCTGGCAGAAAACATTGTTGTATGACTATTCTTATTACAACAACACAGCCGATGGAGCACAAACCTCTGATGGATCTGATCCTGCCACAAATAACATCAACTCAGGAATAGGAACAACCAAAACACACAAAGCAACTCCTTCTGTGTATGGTGGTGCCTTCATAAACTACCAGTTTAATACGAAATTTAATCTGAACATAAATCCGTATTTCTTTACTAACCAGACACTGTCTCATCAAAATGCAAGCTACACTGTTAAATCTACAGCTGTTGATACCTACAAAGTAGATGCAAAAGTGTTTGTCAATGCAAAATTCTCTTACTCACCCAGCAAGGTCGTTACGATCTTTGTAACAGGCAGAAACCTTCTCAACAAACGATCTGCTGAATATTTTCATACAGATGCTATTGGCAGTATGTATCTGGGTGGTATTAATCTCAACCTCGGATCGTTGTAAGTTCTGCTCTGGGCTGAGTACAGAGGATGCTGGTAGTTATCACTATCAGCATCTTTCTTTTTATAGTCCGTCCAAACTTTTAACTTGCCAGTCCAATGTTGTAAGGAGGTATTTCCGGATTCTTTCCGAAAGAGTCGTAATCTACTATCTGTCAGAAAATTTCATTATATGGCTTATCCCGGATTTTGCTGTGAGTTTGTGTTATGCAACTGCTGTCTATGTTTTTGAAAAGAGTATAGACACTGGTTAACTTTTGAGAAATTCCCCTTCCTGAGTTTATTTATAGTTCCTTTCTTCTTTCTTCCACAGGACTCTTCATTTTTTGCTTGTCTTTTCCTACATTGGTTTATTATCTCTTTCTTCACTCTTCCTATCATGTTACTTTTTTGCTTGCCCAAAAGAGGGGCACCAAACGAGAGTTTGGTGAGCCAGATTTGTGCTTTAGCAAAAAAAGGACACTTTTCTCCGATCCTCCTGCCCGCAAGGCCCAAAGCCAACCTCGTGGCGGAAAGAAGGCCAACGCACCTACACTTCCTTTCGCGATTGAAGGTATCTTTACTCTCTTTGTAGCTCCTTTTTTGGGCTTTTTTAAATAGAATGATATCCTTAAAATTCAGGATAACTCATGTAATCCATTACTTATCAGAACATTTTTATCAGGGCATTTTTTGCAGTCCTTCCCATTTCACTTTCCATTTTCCATCTTTGGGAAAACCAGGATTGTTCGTTGCTGCGCCATCATACCCGGCACACATCATAGCAATAGCCGCCAGGAACCCTCCATTTCCAGGAAGATACAATCGCAGGCGTTCATCCTGAAAGTTATGTCCGTTTGGTAAATAGGTGTTGGTTCGGATCGGCATTAGCAGGGCATCAACGGCTTTGTCTGGCAGTCCAAGCCGGGTGGCAGTCATGGCTGTCATCGGGAAGTCCCATCCCCATGTATCCTGCCAGGTCCAGGTGTTCCAGATCAGGTCAAAAGTACGCCGCATAGCTGCTTTATCCAGAAGAGGCGTAACAGGCAGCATTCCCCATGTGCCTAGTACCGAAGGGTGATCGGTTTTATATACAGGGTTAGTATATGAATCAGGGGCACTTTCTGCAGCCAGATATACCCCATTGGCTTCTGGCAGAGGTGACAGCTTAGTTAATACTTCATCCCATTCGGCTTTTCGGGGCATTCCCAAGCGTTCCCGCCACTGCTGAGCCACCGATAAACCCCAGTGCCAGTAAGCCAGTTCATAGGTGGGGTTAAAAGTCTCTTCCGGTTTGTAACGTTCCTGTGCCGGAATCACTCCTTTTCCTAACACATACTTTCCCTTTGCCGGATCAAACCAGGCATAAGAGGCCATAAAATCAGCTGTCGCAAATACGAGATCTTTGTATTTCTCCAGCTTTGCCCGATCCTGTTTATCCCGGTAACACAGTTCTGCAAAATAAATAAAGTGTGGTTGTTGCCAGATCAGAAAAGCGCCTACAGAGGACGGACTTTCCTTTCCTTCCGGATCGGTCATCTTCTGCCAGCGGGCTCCTGTATATCCCTGACGCTTTGCCAGATTTTGTGCTTCCTGATACACCTGCTGATACCAGTTGAGGCTATGTTCCAACAGATCAAGCCGATTCCAGAGTGCAAAATGGATTGCATGCCACCAATGCATTTCCAGATGTGGCTTGCCAAACCAGCTATTGTATGTTAACCCTGTTTCCTGTGGGGGTTGTGAGTTTACACATTGTATCTTTGTCAGGTATTGAGACAAAATGATCCGTCGTTCCAGTTCATGGGCACGGGGGTCTGTACTTCCGGCAAAATCAACAGCCCCTCCCCTGCTCCAGAAGGCATTCCATCCCTGTACACTACTGGCCTGTGTTTCTGTAAAAGAGGGGACATCACTTATAGAAACAGGAGAAAACAAACAGGATAACTCAAATACATCTGCCTTGTCGGCAGGTGAGACTACAAAATAATGTTTTTGTGCCTGAGCAACCCTGGCATTTCCTTTCCATTTCAACAGTGTATAATACGTTGTGGTATCTAACTGATGTAGAATAGAAGCCAATTGTGGCTTTGTAGTTTCTACATTGGATATATGCTTGTCAACTTGTTTATAGTTCGTCCCGACATCAGTCCAATCACCTGTAGGATAGGGAAAACGCAGGTTTACCTTGAGTCGTCCCTGGGCGATCAGTTTGGATTTTATTTTTATACTAACCTCATCCTGTTGTGCATGTCCATATGTCCAGACCACAACGGGTTCTCCTTCTACTGAAAACTGACTTTTAATCTCTCCTGTCCAGGGATTCAGTTCCTGGCGGGTATTTTTAATATCCTGAACAGAGACTAGTGTACCATTCTTTTTGTAGATCTCCAGTCCCAGATTGCCTAGTTGCAGCCGGTGCGGATTTTGTCGAAACCAGTTAGATGCCTGCTTGTTGCGTTCCGGTTGAGACCATTGCACACTATAGGTAACTTTTCGTCCATTCAGGGTATATTCTTTCAGCGATTCGTTAAACTGATAACCGACTGTATCCCGAAAACTATGCCACCCCCACTCAGACTGCGTACCCAGCGGTACTCCTTTGGCATAAAACTCCGGAAAGGTTTGCAGGCCGGTTACATCGACTGTAAACGCAAACTTTCCATTGCCTACAGACAGCGAAGCTAATGTATCTGCTTTTGTATTGATTACCTTGTGTCTTTCGACTACTGCCTTCCTGTTAATAGGAGTCTGGGAAGAAATGGTGGTAACATGCCATAGCAGAACCAGCAAAAAACAGTACTTTACAAAACAGTATGTATGCATGCAATAAACTTTCAATGTATTTCCTGTTTGTATTAGCGTATTCTTCTTTCTTTTTACCAGACCTCTAATCAATTTTCCGGATTTCTATTTGTATCTTGACTATTTTACAATCCGGATGCAGATCTATTCAGTCCAATTTCTTTACATGATTGTTATCTATTTTGCAAAAATGATCTCTGTGTGAGTCATTAAAACTATGGAAAACTGGAAAGCCATGTTATTGCTGGTTGCCTCCTGTCAGGGCATTCTGTTAAGTCTGGCATTACTCACTTCGTTTCGAAAGAGGATAGGTCCTTCTCTTTTTCTGGGCCTTATCCTGTTGATTATTTCGCTCGAACTCCTGAATGATTGGGCGATACAAATTCATTACCATCAATCTCCGGCAGCTATTCCCTTCTGGTTGCTGGAATCATATCTCATCATTCCTCCTTCCCTTTACTTTTTTATTCTTTCTACCACCCGTTCTGATTTTCAGTTTACCCGAAAGCATCTGCTGCTATATGTACCTGCCGTTGCTGAAATTATAATGGAAACAGCAGCCACCATTCGATTCCGGCTCACAAGACAAGTAACAGATCTCTTTCGTATTCCTGCCTGGTTCTTTTTTACAGAGATACTACCTGTTATTGGAATAATAGCTGTTCTCATCTTCTTTGGCAAACAGTTACGTCTTCTTTCAAAAAACCAAAAAGCCTCTTCTCAGACACGTCAGTCTCTGATAAAACTCTATAGCTTCTTTGCCACCTTTCTGCTGCTAAGCATTTTCTGGATAGCGGATGCAGTATTTCTATTGCCTGTGTTTCCTTTTGAGGAAGGAATTATGATTGTATTCCTGTTTACATTAGCCTATACAGGATATTCTAGCTTTACATTCTTTGATACTCCACAAACTTCGGATGTTCCGTTAACAGAATCCGAAACCCAATCTGAATCCCCATTATTTCCGAATTATAATGACAGAACAGAGCTAGCCAGAATGGAAAACTTGTTGAAAGAGACAAAACTATATACACAACCCAAACTTTCACTCGAAGATCTGGCAAATGCCCTTCACCTCCCCTCCCGTTATGTCTCCTATCTGATCAATACGTATCGTGCTACCAACTTTCATTCGTTTATCAATACGCATCGGGTAGAGGAAGTACTACGAAAAATAAATGATCCGGCAGAGCAGCATAAAACTTTATTAGCTCTGGCTCTGGAATCAGGCTTCAATTCAAAATCTTCTTTCAATCAGGTTTTCAAACTCCACACTGGACAAACACCCTCTACCTATCTTCCCAAAATCAGGGAAAAGGTCTGAAAACGCGTTTTTGGACGTCCGAAAAGATGCTCTTAAGCGACACCCTTGTGTCGGATGGCTTTTTTTGCTCATAAAAAACCCATGAAAAAAGCTTCTTACTGCCTTTGTTTAGTTCTGTCTGGCTGGCTCATGTCGTATACAGGTATGAGTCAATCCTCAACCCAGGGTATCTCCCAAAAACGTATTGCGATTGAGTTTAATCATAATGTCGAGTTTCTGGGCTTTGTCTTCTTTCTGGGTTCTTTAGGCTCTCAATACGAACAAACCGAAGACACCTATTTCAATGGAATCAAAAAGAAAGAATGGCATGCCTTTAATCTTAGTCTCTATCGGAAATATAAATCCTATCAAGCCAATAAGGATTTACAAACAGTAGCCCGGTTTATTGAATCACTGGGAGGTAGTAGTCTGATCCGGTTGCTGATTCAGGTACCGGAATTTCCTCATGCCACACTGCCAGCTTCTATGCCAAAAGAAGAAGTGCTGTTTTTCTCTTCCACAAATGATTCGCTGGAAGCTTATTCCCATGCACAGGAATTTTTGCAGGCAGCCAATCGGTTTTACAAAGAGGTGCACTTTGAAAAGTATTTCCAGGAAAATCAACGGCTATATGATCACTCCATGGAACAGATCAGGAAGAATATGCCTCCGGAAGGATTCATTGATGCGATGGAGCAATTTTATAGAAGGCAATTTGATGGCTACCAGCTGCTTCCCAGTCTTACTATTCCGGCAGGAATGGGGTTTGGTCTACAGCTAACAACAGCCGGAAAAACAACTATCCTCAATGCCTTTGGGTCATTTGGCCCTCAGCGGTTTGCCAAAGATTCCCTACCGGATATGGGGTTTGCCAATCCCAAACGTTTGCGTGAACTAAGCATTCATGAGTTTGGTCACTCGTTTGTTAATCCAATTATTGCCGATTTGCCTGCAGAATTGACAGAAAGTACTAAATCTTTATTTGATACGATCAAAACGGACATGGAAGATCAAGCCTACCAAAACTGGAAAACCTGTCTGGATGAACATTTTGTACGGGCTGGCGAAGTTATGATTTCACATAATCTGGGTTATTCCCAGGAAGCAGAGGATCTGCTTCAGTATTACATTACAGGTCGTAAATTCATTTACTTGCCTGTCATTATTCAGGAACTGAAAGTATACAACCAAAATCCTTATGTCACCTATGCTTCCACTGTACAAAAGGCATTGGAAAAACTACAGAAGCAAAGCAATGCAGTATCAGATCGTGCAGATACAAATGGATTGTGGAATTCTCCGGAACAGATACAGTTTCATACAGAGGACATAGATCTATTCTGGAAGGTATTTGACAAAATGTATCCTCGTATTCAGGGCAGCATCCTTCAGAAAGAATACATAGAGGCCGGAAGTGCAGGCTTACAAAACTTTATTAAAAACCGTATCGAAAGTGGTAACAAACTTGCCAAAACAATTCGGAAAGAGTTGGATTACTACCAAGCAATACGAGCCAGTTCACTCTCTATTGCCTCACGCAAAGAACAGTTTTATATATGCTTTCACAATCTGAAACAACTTTATCCCGAAGCTCAGTTTCCGGATGTTTATTTTGTGATTGGCAGAAAGAATACAGGCGGCACTACCTTCAAGGGAGGTTTACTTATTGGAGCAGAAATGTTTGGACAACCCACGGCTACCTTTACCCCACGCATTCCTATTGACTATCTGGATGAACTGATTTCTCATGAACTCATTCACTTCCAACAGAAATATAGCAAAAACAACTCATTGCTTGCTCAATGTATACGCGAAGGGGCAGCCGACTTTCTCGGTGAACTTATCAGTGGGGCACACGGCAATCAGGAAATGTATCACTATGCAGAACAACACAAACAGGAACTATGGAAGGAGTTTCTCGCCCGTAAAGATGACAACAACTGGCAGGGATGGCTATATTATTCAAAAGACACTTCACGCCCTAAAGATCTGGGCTACTGGATGGGTTACAAGATCACCCAATCCTATTACCAGCATGCTACTGATAAGTCACAGGCAATAAAAGATATACTCACTATTCAAGACTTTACAGGCTTTCTTGAAAAAAGTAAATGTGCTGAGCTATTTGTCAACCCTTAAAACACAACCCTTATCAGGATATACATATCTGAACTCTGTTCACATGTAAAAAATATTCGAATTATGGTCAAGCCTATAAGAAAAAATAGACACGCAGGCTTGTTGAGAAAAATAAAAAGTGAACAGAAATCGAATCACTTTTGGTTTTGACCATACTTCCGTTCATTTTCAACTTTGACTGGAGTTCCGGTCGCTTTTTGTTTTGACTGGAACTATGGTCACTTTCCAGAAATATTCGAACTCTGTTCACTTTTATCTTTAACCGGAAGTATGTTCACTTTTCAGAGTGACTGGTATTCTGTTCACTTGTTGGTTTAACTGGAGTTCCGGTCATATCTCTCTGTAACCGAAACTTCAGTTACAATTGATAACTAAAGGATCTTTCCCATCCCTGCCCTCCTGTAAGGCACCCACAACATTCTTTTCTTCCCGAAAGAACTATACTCTCTTTTTGTCCTTCTGAAAGAACCTTCCCGCCCACGCTGATGCGTGGCAGGCAGTTGTCGGGACAGATGTGACAAATAAAACTAATTTTGGTATCTGAGAGAATCTGCTCCAAATCCAGAGGCCGGTCTTGTTACACCTGTTCTAATAAGGGCAGGAAGGTCTAAACCTACTTAGTCTTAACTAGTTTAACAGCTTGACTTGACTTTGGGTTTTTAATTATGAGCGTATCTGATAAGTCTTTTCTAATGAAATAAAAACCAGTACACATACTATTAGTGTTTTCTTGGATGTGCTTAGATATATAATCCGACGAATAATTACTTTCCAAAAGAGGCAAGTGATTGCCATCTTTTGGGTAAAATTCTTTCCCTTTCTTATATAGTTTAAAACTAATAACTACTATAATTTTTGATGAGTCTAATTCTCTTGTTTCAATATCTAAAAATTCTCTTTCTAACCAAGCATCATAAGGAAATAGTTCTAAAGAATCGATCTTTAATGTATCTTTATTTAGAAAAAGCAGTGTTTTATAAAATACTCCTTTTTCTTTTGCGTCCTCTATGGTAGGGCTAATATTAGAGTAATATAAACCTCTTTTAGTACTATAAAAAGAAGCCATGATTGCCAGTAAAATTACCAGACCGAATACGCCTAGAACACCTAAAGTCATAAATAAGATCTTCTTCATAAAGATTATTCTCTCATTTTAACACACCGGAATGTCAATGCTTTTAATTTAAACGTTTTTCCTCATCTTTCCTTCTGAAATAATCTCTCCACAACCTGTCCTCCTGTAAGAAACTCTCCCTCTTTGTCCTTCTTAAAGGAATGTTTTATCTTCCTACCCTCTTTTGTCCTGGCAGGCTCTCTCCTCACTGTCCTTCTAAAAGAATCTTGTGACAAGACCGGCGGTATTTGGATTTGGAGTGTATTCTTTCTCTCATAAACCAACAATGTCTCTATTTGTCACAAGATTCTTCTAGAAGGACAAAAAGGTAAGAGTAATTTTTTCAGGAGAACAGTAGAGGAATGTTCCTTCCTTTCCAAGCTGGGATTCTCATCAAGCTATTGCTTTACAACTTTCACTACTTTAGAATGATCCCCAGAAGATATTTTGATAATATACGCACCTGCAGTAAGCTTTTTACCCACTGTCAGGTGGTCTTTTCCTGTTCCGCTATCCACCAATCTGCCGGATGATTCGTAGATCTGGTAGTGAAATACTCCTTTGCCAACCTGAATTTCAAATCCATCCACAGAAGGATTAGGCCCAACAGATACCTCTGCCCAATCCTCTGCGGGAGTCAGGTCAGGGCTTATGCGTGCCGAAGAAACAGAGCCTGTGCTATCTGTTCCCAGGTAAAATCCGGGGTGTGGAGGCTGATTATAGGCTACGTTCTGCCAGGCAATGCTCAACCGATACTGACGATCCTGCATCAGTGTAGGCATCCGGTATGGGGTAGGTATGGTTGTGGTAAATATCAACAACTCCTGGTTGTTGGCATTACGCCAGATTATTTCCTCACGCCAGTCTCCAAACAAATCAGCACTTAAACAGGGAGTAGCTTTGGTACCATTGTTAGAGGCTGCTCCAACACTAAATGCATTCAGTAACAGATTGCTTGTGCCCGCTACATAATTCCATTTGCTGATGGAGGTTCCATCCAGCAATTCCCGAAGCAGATCACCATCCCACCAGGCAGCGAAATTTATCTGAGAAGGACGAGTTGCTGAAATCTGAACACCTTTTGCCGAATACAACCCACCCCGTGTTGCCCAGGCTTCATACCCCAGATAACGGGGATCTATATCAATAGCAATGCCTCGCCCCACATCACCCTGATTAGGACCAGGTCCACCCCATATCAGGGTGCCAGTACGTGCCTCTCTGAAATCCAGTGGATAATTGCCATAGGAACTGGGCGACTCATGCGGAGAAAATACTTCCAGCCCTGGTCGGGAAGGGTCCATGTCTGACATATGCAAAGCATCCCCATGACCTCGTCCTGTTGTATACATACCTTTTCCATTGTCATCAATGGCACAGGAGCCATACACAATCTCATCTTTGCCATCTTCATCAATATCTCCCACTGTCAGATTATGATTGCCCTGCCCCCTATAGCTGAGATAGGTTCCTGTACTATCATCACTATCAAATAACCAGCGCTGCGTAAGCTTTTTATTCTTAAAATCCCAGGCAACCAGTACAGTACGGGTATAGTATCCTCTGCACATTACCAGGCTGGGACGTTTTCCATCCAGATAGGCTACACAAGCCAGAAAACGGTCAATTCGGTTGCCATAGTTATCACCCCATACAGCCCGCATTTCATCCGGAGTAGGATTGTCACCCGCTACCGGATGGCGTTGAGGTACGTATTGAACTGTAGACAAAGCTGCACCTGTTCGTCCATCAAACACAGTCAGGTATTCCGGGCCTGATAAAATATACCCATATGGGTTGCGCCAGTCTTTGGTGGTATCGCCTATCGCTTTTCCACGTCCATCAATGGTCCCATCAGCCGTTTTACAGGCTATTTCGGCTCGCCCGTCACCATCCAGGTCATATACCATAAACTGCGTATAGTGTGCACCAGCCCGGATATTACGCCCCAGATCGATGCGCCAGAGCTGCCTTCCATCAAGTTTGTAGGCATCCAGGTACACGTTTCCGGTAAAGCCACTCTGGGAATTATCTTTAGCATTGGAGGGGTCCCATTTCAGAATGATTTCGTATTCTCCATCTCCATCCAGATCGCCCACAGAGGCATCATTGGCATTATAGGTATAAGCTACATTATCCGGAGTTGTACCTCCCGAAGGAACTGCCAAAGGAACAGACAGATATTGCCGGATTGATGTATTGGCTTCCAGAGTAAATGCATTGCCATCTTTTACCCCATACCCTATCGGAAAGTACCATCCATAATAGGCAGGTTGTATATAGTAGGTATTGTCCCGTGTCAGATCTGCTGTGCTATCAATCCAATACGTTACTGTTTTCAATAACTTTCGATTCAGCTTTGCAACACGCCAGTGATCTGTGATACGATATACATCAAAACCCGACTGCTCTGGGTCTGAAGTAAGCAGTCTCCAGCTAATAAACACTTTGCTGGTATCATATCGCACGGCCACTACGCCACGATCCAGATCCTCCGCCTTTATACGCTTGTTTCCATAGTGGTGGTCAGAGATCTGTGCCTGAATGTCTGATACAGAGAGTATCCCCAGAAACAAAACAATCAACTGTACACGACGATACAGCAAAGAAAAGTAATTTATTTTCATACAGGATTACGTTAAAAAGTGATGAGATCAAAAAATAAACTGAAAACGAACCATGTGAACTTTATATACTATAGAGGCAAAAAATAGTCTATACAATCCGGAACAGAAATCCGGTGGAAGTCATATACCGGCCACCCTGTGAGGCCGTAAATAAATAGGCAGGCTTTCCTTTATGGAACAATACCTGAGGACGTTCAAATCGTCCATATCTTTTTAAATGTGCCGGTGCAGGTGGTTGTTGAATATAATGCTCGGCTTCCCACCAGGCAATCAGAGGTTCGTTCCACTGCAAACCATCCTTTGAATCCAGAAACAGACCTACCTCCTGATTAAATACACCCATATCCCGTGCCAATAGCTGAAACCGCCCTTTTTCACGCCATACAAATGCGTCTTCAAACTGGCGGTTATTGCCTTTACCAGAGAAATCGATCACCGGATTTGCCTCGTATTTACGGTATGGTCCTTCCAGTTTGTCAGCAATCGCCAGCCCATACTTGCGATTGCCCCGGATAGGCTGTCCTTTGGCAGCTTCATACTCCTGTGTATTCCATGACTTGTAGTACAACCAGTACTGTCCATTCGGATGCCGGACAAAGGCAGGATTGGTAGTACAATGATCATCCCATGCTCCAGCGGAGCCAGGTTCCAGCAAGGGATGATCCGGTCGTTTCCAGGGGCCAGACAAAGAATCTGCAATGGCTAATCCAATTCGCTTGGTATCTGTTTTCCCATTGGAATTACCCATATAGAACAGGCAATATTTTTCATCTATATATTGAATATGAGGATTGTGGCAGGTTGTTGCATCCCAGTAGCCGGGACGTGGTGCCAGCACAGTCTCTACATACTGAAATGGATCTTCCGGTGAGTTAGCCACTGCATGAGCAATTTCAGAACCATTGATCCAGCCACTCATCTTTTTAGAGGCGTTCCAACGTGAAAAGAATACATGAATTTTCCCATCTGGCCCTTCAATAGGACTGTTGCACCAGACATACCAGTTCTCCATTTCCAGTATACGCCCTACGGGCCTGAGTCGTTTACTGAACTCCGATACTGAAGGATCGCCTGTCTCTGCTTCCGGTATGGAGGAAAGTCCATATCCCAACCATGGAAATAAGGCAGCACTAGCAATAAAGTCCCTGCGTGTCATGAGGTATCTCTGATCAATGAAAATACTCTTCTATATCACACTCCGGCATTCCTTGCAACAGGTAGCATATATTTCTTCAATAGATTTTTCTTCAGTTGTACCAATGCTTCTGCCACAATCAATCAACACCAGGTTATTTAGGAATGGTTAATTGTACAGGTGTCAGAGATACCTGTCCCACAATACCTGACTTCTGAGGTTGCCAGTGTGCAGCTGTAAATACACCATCTGTGCCGACATTCTCTTTCCTGCGGGCAGAGACATTGATATTGTAAAACTTCTGCCACCGTTCCCCTTTTTGATCCTTATCAGCAATGCGGTTTGCCATCAGGTTGGTAACAGAGATCTGTAATTGGTTCTGAGCCTTGAGTAATGTCGCTGGAATTACAATCTCGTAGGAAGGGCCAAGCAGTGTACCCACTGGCTGTCCGTTTACCTCAATCCGGGCATGTGTGTACACGCTATCCAGTGATAGCAGGTATCCATCTGCTTTTCCATCTGGCTTTGCAAACGAAATAGAATACGTAGCTGTTCCGGAGAATGCCTTCACTCCTTCTGCTGGAAATTCAGTCCATGATTTCAGGGTGGTTGTTTTGATATCTTTTGGTAAGGAAGGACCACCTTCTGCAAAATGAATTGTCCATTCTCCAGCCAAAGGTTTAGCACTTCCGGCAGGTTGGTAATAGTCATAGGATTTTCCGGAAACCACATTAGCATACTCTTCCAGCAGGCAAGACTCTCCGGGTGCCAGTTGCAAATAAACCTCTATACTGGTTGGGGTAGTTTTGCGAAGCGTTGCTAGTCCCAGCTTTCCTGTCATTGGATTGTATATCCCTGCAGACTGCGCCGGACTTTGGAGAGTAGTCCATCCAGCAAATGGCTTCCGTGTCCGGTTAACAACAAAATAAACCGTACGATCTCCTATTTTCCGGCGGATATACTGCAAACCGGCATCTGTAATTGTTTCTCTGCGAACATGTGCAGCCGTAAGTAGCTGATCCAGATGATCACCTAGCAGAATCATTCCCTTACCCACTTTTGCAATCTGTAACCCGGTAGATTCTGTAGTTTTAAACGATATCTGTTGTAGAAGATCTTTCAATGCTTTTTGCCGTTGAGAAAGATTGCCTAATCCTGGAACATCCACTGGCAGTTTGTTATGAATAGCAATTGTTGCTCCATTCCGCGCCAGTTCGATTAGTTTTTCCAGAGTGGCTATAGGCATAAGTTGCGCTTCCGGAATCAGCAATGTCTGATAGGCGACATTTCCTGTCTGTAACAGATTAGCAGACGAAGACAGATTAGCAATCTGGCGATCTGAAATAAAGTCGTAACTATATCCTCTGTCCACCATCAGTTGCGCATCGGCTTTCAGGGTAGTACCGTTAAACTCTGCCCCTAATCCATCGAAATGTTGTACCGTTCGTTTGCCAGCCTCTGCATACATATCATAGATTGGAAAATAGACCAGCACATCGTTGTCTGATTTTCCATCCTGTAAGAAAGACTGACATCTGGTAACATAGGTGTTCAGTGTACTAAAATCTTTCCAGAACGGATTGGAAGGATGAAAATGAACTGCAGCATAAAATAACCATCCGGGCCATGACTCATTTGCAGGCGAATAGTTAGTACCATGGTAAAAGATATGGTTTACCCCACCCAGCATAAAGAGATCCAGTGCCTGCTTTACATCCCCCAGAGAGGACAGGAAGTGTTCATTCAACCAGGTAGCAGATTCCGATGAAGTCAGCTTTTTACCCATCACATGGGCTGCTGACGAAGCGAATTTGATACGTAGTATGTCAACGCCTTCAATCTCAGGAATATCACTGACAGCATACAAATCCAGAATATTGGCAGGTGATCCATGTGCCTGATTTCGGTTGATACGTCCGTGATCTTTTGCCCATGTATGCCATTCCATACTATATTTTTCCAGCAATAACTCTCCTAATGTCTCCCGGTAGTCGCTTCGTACCCGTTGGTTTTGCTCTTCCGAATCTTTTCCAAACAAGGCTGGCAGGTATTGGCGCAGGTCATAGCCTCTGCGGTTCTGAAATTCCTGCAAAAACAAAGGTGTCCAGTTGGCTTCACCCTGCGCATCATCTACCTCATAGGAATCATTGAAAAAAGCCCGCAATCCTGTCAGATTATGAGACTGAAATGCTTTGTCAAATTGCTGAAGATAGTTTTTGGTAGCAGTTCCTGAGAAATGATCAATCACATTGCCCTCTCCTCCAGGTCCGGCGCGTTCTACCATCTTTCCATGCCATCCCTGAAAAAGGGCATACAAAGTCCAGTTACCAGCAGGAGCTTTCCAGTTTAGCTGGCCATTAGCCCCAACTTTATCTGTCAGGTTCAGTGCGTCTCCCTTATCGGAATATGCCATCAGGGCCTGCAAAGGCAACGGTTTTTCAAATCGAACCTGATCCAATGCCAGTGCCTGTAAATTTTTATTTTTATAAACCGGTTCTACCAGCTCTGTCATCTTTACAGTATGTCCTACGGCTCTCACAATAGGCTTCTGTGTAAACTGGACAGGATCTTTTAAACTTTCGCCCCCTTTTACTGTATAGGTCTGGCAGACAATGTATTTACAGGCGTCTTCGTCTGTTACCCACGGACCGCCAAACGGCCATCCGGATGCCTGCGCCATATCAATACCCATATTCAGTCTTTTGGCCTCCTGCAATGTATGTTCGAGCATTTCCATCCATTTGGGCGATAGAAACTCAATAAACTGATCTTCGTATCCTTTTACCCCATAGATAGGTGTTATCTCTAATCCTCCTAATCCTGCCTTCTGATACTGCTCCATCAATGCAGTCAAGTCCTTCTTATTGACTGCACTTCCCATCCACCACCACCGGGACCAGGGTTTTTGTTCATAGGTAGCAGCAGGCCAGGCAAGTTGGGCACTTACATTTGTAGAAATAAGGAATGCAAGTGCAACTACTCTCAACAGTTTGTCGGGCAAATAGTATCGATATGCTAAAAAATTCATACGAGTTGATTGTATGGTTTGAGGTATCATACGTTAATAAACGTGCTATTTGCTTAACTTATATACTTCACTTCCTGCCAGAAGAAAACACCCTAAGCCAAAATCTTCAAAGTTGGGTTCTTTTTCATAACTCAGTGGCTGTCCGTCTTTGGGTTCTTTGCCTGTACCCTGTACATAGCCCAGAAAGCCATTGTCGTGCACACAATCTGTTGCCAGCGCATTCCAGGCTTTTGTAATAATAGGTTTGTAGGTTTTCTCATCCAGCAATCCTTTGCGAAGGCCCCATGCCATTCCATACGTAAACAAAGCTGTTCCTGTCAGTTCTTTGCCTCCATAGTTGGTAGAATCATGCAGACTCACATTCCAGAATCCATCCTTTCGCTGAATAGGCACCAATGCTTTCATCATTTCCAGATACGTTTTCTGGTATTCTTCCCGATGAGGAGCATTGGCAGGCATGACATCCAATACCCGTACCAAAGCTGCCACTGCCCAGCCATTACCTCGTGACCAGTAACAATCCTGTCCGTTAGGTTCTGTATACGGAGGATCAAAATCCTTGTCCCGCCACCACAAACCATCAGCAGGATTGTATAGCCCTTTGTCACCCTGTATATTTTTGGAATGGTCATACATCTGGTACATTTTTTCATAATAGCGGGTATCATTATAGATCACACCGAGCTTTGCCATTACCGGCATAGCCATCTGCAAGGCATCAACCCAGGTCCAGTCGTCAAACTTACTACTACTTACCAGACTATCTATTGAAGCCTTAATATCCCGTATACGTTCTTCCTTTTTATCAATCAGATATAAATCAATGTACGTCTGGCCACAGCACTGGTTATCTGCATTTCGGGTTTTGATACCATCCCGTAATCCCCATTTGTGACTTTCACCCCAGGAAACAGCATAGTTGTAATAGTCTTTTTTAGGTGCAATCTGATACAAAGCCATTAGTCCTTCATAATATACCCCTCGTGTCCATATATTGCTTGGGCGGGTACGATCCGGACTTACAATAGGTTTACCCGTATCCGGCCATTTTTTCATGAAGTAGGCATTGGCCACTGTCATGGATTTGAGTATCTTTTTCTTTTTAGGCAGATCCTGTCCAAAAGAATGTATACTAACAGCCAGAAATAAAAAAATAACAATTTGAACTCTCGTATTCATAAAGAGATATAGATTAATAGATTGTAAGTCATGTAATGATACTCAATTGCCATCAGGCTTGATAACCTGCACCAGAGGGCTTAGCGGTAAACTCCATGTTTCAACCGCATCTGGTTTTGCCGGATCAAATGCAGGGATGTTTTCTTTCAAATACTGAGCTATTGGCAGTTTGGCAGCCTTTATTCCTACCACGATACACTTTGCTATTTCGTAGGCTCCATATGTACTAAAATGCGTATTGTCTTTTAACTCTTTTTCCTGTCCCGGAAAAGAACCAGCCGGGTAATGAACAAATGCCTTCAGCGATTTTTCAGGTCCCCAGGCTTCATACAAGGTTTTACTCATAGCATTCAGATCTATCAGAGGCACATTTTCTTCACGTGCAACCTGTCGCATAGCCTCCGGATAGTTTCCCAGTGTATTGACAATATGCCCTGTAGAATCAAAATTGCGGCGATGCATGGAAGTCACCAGAACAGGGCTTCCCCCTCGTTTTCGTGTTTCTGAAATAAAGTATTTCAGGTCTTTTTTATAGCTGGTAAAAGGACCGATGTTGGGGCCGGTTTGTTTTTGATCGTTATGGGCAAACTCAATAAACAGATAATCGCCCGCCTTCATAAGGCTTAGTATTTTTTCCAATCGACGTTCCTTAATAAAACTACTGGCAGACTCTCCTGATTCGGCATGATTAGCAATAGCTATTCTGCCTGATTTAAAAAAGGCAGGAATCATTTGTCCCCAGGCAGCCCAGGGCTCCCTATCCTGGTCAACTACTGTCGAATTGCCTGCCAGGAAAACTGTTGCTGCCTCTTTGTTGTGGGTAATTTCCAGAGCACAAACTTTAGGCAGTGTATTCCCAAACTCCAGTGTTAACTGATTATCCCAGTGCAGATAACTTAATTCTCTGGGTTTAAGCTTTACCTCGGAAGTATCTGCAATTCGTCTATTTCGTACATTTACAGTAAACGTTTGTGTAACAAAATGACCTGCTTGTGTCTGTACCTTCTCTATCATCAATCGACGGCATTCGGCTTTGACAGTAGTGAGAGACTCACCCTCGCTATCACCCAATGTAACCTGTACATCATAATTTCCTTCAGGTACATCTACTGTAAAGAAAAAAGGGTTGTCGCTAGTACAAAAATCACTCTTCAAAGCATCTTTTCCCCCTCTGCTTACTGCCTGTACACTGGCCTCTGGCAAAAATCCATACCCCAATACTTTCGAGTAAAGTGTAACCGGAGTAACCGGCAAGAATCCTTTTTCAACTTTACCCGAACCAAAATCAAACCGTACATGATATGAATCTTTACCAGACCCAGCGACATTCTGTGCGTTAGCCGCTACACTTATGCACAGAAATAGCCCTACCCACAAAGAGTCTCTTTGTATTTTCATAAAAGTAATTTGTTGTATGGACACACTCAAAATGTTATGATGGCTCATCTGGCAGCTTTTAACTGCACCGAGCTATCATTAATTTCAAATGTATTCTTCTTCAACAAATGAATAATCTCTGCACCTGCCAATAAAACAGGTCCATATCCATGCGCTGCATATACATTGATGGGACGATAGTAGTAGAAAGCAGGATCAAACCCCATTCCGGTTCCCACACAGGTTCCTTCCACCTGACCTTTCTCATTTACCTTTGTAGAGACTGCATTCCAGGCAAGCAAGGCCATAGGTGCATAGGCCAGAGAATCCAGCCATCCCCTGTTTATAGCTCTGGCAATCGAATAGGCATAGATAGCAGTTGCAGAAGTTTCCAGATAAGAATCTTCCCGGTCCAGCAACTGGTGCCAGAAGCCCACTCCCGACTGATAGGCCGCCAGACCTTTGGCATGTGCCTTCAGCAATTCTAAAATAGGGCCTCGCCCCGGATGATCTTCCGGTAATACATCCAGTAGCTCTACTTTGGTCATAATAGCCCAGCCATTGGCACGAGCCCAGTGAAATTCAGGATGTACAGTCATGCCTTCTACCCAACCATGCATGTATAATCCCTTTTCCTTATTGAACATTCGCTGAGAAAACTGCAATACCTGCTTTACTGCATCATCGTAATATTTTTTGTCACCAGTCAGCTTACCCATTTGCGCCAGAGCGGGAACACTCATAAACAGATCGTCCAGCCAGAGTGTATGCATCTGAGGTCTGTTTCGGGCTAGTGTTCCATCTGCTAAACGAAGTTCTTTGGTAGTGATATAATCTATGTAATTGTCTATCAATGGGCGCAGTTCTGCTTTATTGCCTGCTCTTACAGACTTGATCAGAGAGGCACACATAGCGCCTGCATCATCCAGTGCATGAGGGGTCAGTACAGACCGCAATGGACTTTGGGCTTGTGGATTCTTTTTAGCTAACTCACGAAAATGTGGGGTTATGTCAGCAATGAATTTCAGGCGTTTATTGGTATAGTCGGCGTATCTTGAGTCACCAGTAGCTTCTGTAGCCAGTAACATACCCGCATAGGTGACACCCCATTCATAACTAAGCAGCCTGAAATCACCTGGTTTTAATATAGTTTCTGTATTGATTTTTTTATACTCTGTAACTACCTCATTGGTATTTTTCGTAACCAGTTGGATTGGGGTTGATCCTTCCAGGTATCCATGCACTCTATTCAATACAGTTGTGATGCTTTCAATGGTAGGTGAGCCATAGGGAACCGGATAATCTGGTTTTAACAGATGCAAAGGCGTGTTGGAATCGTTTCCTTTGGGTGGATTATTCTGTGCGGAGGTGGTATAAACAGTTCCCAGAAAAACTGAGAGCACAAATCCATTTTTTAATACCCGAAGCATCGGGTGAGTAGGGTTCAGACTTTTCATTCGGAGTAGAGGTCTAACATTCTTTCTACTCTTTATTAGACTGCATTATGGATTATTTACCAAGAGAATTGAGAGTATTTACAAAAATGTGGAATATTTTTTGAATGCTAATATTGTTTATTGTTTCTAAACATCACTCTTCCTAAACTTCTACTTTTCTTTTGCTTGTCCAAAAGAAAAGTAGGGAAAGAAAAAGACACTTTTCTCCGATCCTCCCACCCGCAAGGCCAAAGGCCAACCTCGCGGAGAAAAGATTGCCAACGCACCTACACCACCATCTACGATTGAAGTAACCAAAACTCTCTTTATAACATACTTATTGTGAAATGTTTGTGCCAGTCTTGTGAAACTTCATAAGCATAATTGTATGCGTTTTTCGTTTTGACGTGAATTCTGTACAATATATAAATAGCACGTTGGTATTTTTGCTATCTACTTCTGAAATATATCTGCATATTTTCGGATAAAATAGACAGGTGTGCAACTCCAGGCATGGCAGTAGCTATTTATAGGATAAAAGCCATAAGGGGAGATTTTGTCATCAGAAGGGTCATAGACTTCCCAGAATGTATCAGCGCCTTTCCGGATCATACCACCCCAGTAGGTAAGCAAGGCTTGTTTAGCCATATCTGACAGGCCACTTTGAATCAAGGCTTCTATATAGTAGTGATACAGGTAAGGGCCTCCAGGTCGAACTACATCTTTCTCGGTCTGTAATTTCTTCAAGGCATTCCGAGCTTCGGATTTTGTAGCGACCCCGCTCAGAATCATCCAGATTTGTGAGGCATAAGATATCTGTCTGTTTGGTCCGCTTACAAATACTCCCATCTTCTTATCATACATTCGTTTTCTGGCACCATCTGTCATTTTTTTGATCATTTCGGGTAGTTCAGCTACTTCAGACTCTTTACCTAGTTGTTTTGCCAGTTCATAGGTATTCTTCATAGAATAAATGATAATACCCTGAATGGCAGCAGTTCTGTCCAGATCATTTTTCCAGTCCACAAATAACCACCATCTGTTTTTTGCAGCAGTTGCAGCATCAAATACACCATACGGATCCATGTATTTTTTAGGGTTCTCCATCTGTTTCTTTGCTATCGGCCACAAATCAAAGGCCGTTTCCCTATCATTAGTAGCCCTCAGGTATTCTTTGAGTGTCACATTATAAAGCAGTGAGTAATCAAACAGAAAAGGAGCGCCAGCTTGTGGATGGGGCTCAGGTGTTTCAAAAACGTTGGAATGCAGATACCCATCATTCTGAGCCAGACCAGCCAGCAGATACAGGCAACGTTTGGTCAGGTCAAAGTTCCGAAAAGAGTATTCATTGGCTAGTGACTCCAGATACAAATCACCAATCCATAACCGCCGATCTCGTTTAGGACCATCTTCATATACTGTTTGCATACATTCCTTTAACGTAAGCAACCCTACTTTATCAATAGCCGCAATCTGTTCAGAAGTACCAGAAGCCAGAGCGGAAGGCATTGCAGGAACAGATGTTGTAGCTTTACAAACCAAATCGCTGATACGAAAGTCAAAATAATTGGAGGCTCCCAACAACTCTATTTTCACATAACGAAATGCCATTCTTCTGGGAATAGTAATGGTAGCAGGAACTTCCATTACAGTTATAACTTCATCCTGTAGCCATGCCCGACTCAAGCCTCCAGGATATGGATCAAAGGGAGTAGCTAATTCTGCTGGAACTTCGCCAAAAGTTAGTTTGAGACGAGCCGGAGCATCAGACGTCCCCCAGATTGCCTGCAGAGAAAAGCTTACATATCCAGTCAGGTGTTCACCAAAGTCGGCAACAACACCTGACCGTTTCTTGATAGAAGTTTGATAGAGTGTATCTAACGGAGCACTTTTAACAGCTTTCCATCCCTGAAATGCAGTTGCATCCTGAACCAGATTAACCAGGTAAAGAGGATGCTTTTCAGATTCAACAAGTTTGGGTTTGTACAGTTCCGCCTTTTGCAACCAACTCTGCCGTTCTGCCTGAAAAGCAATTTGTGCATTCCCACAAAAACTACTCAGTATAAAGCCAAAGAAATAAAAATATTGTTTCATCGTGAGAATCAGATCGAAGGTTCATATACACTAATCCCTTCCTTATCTCATGTGATATAAGATAAGGAAGGGGGTACATGTTAATTTGTATCCTTAAAGCATCCGGCTTGGAGTGATTTCCAGAAACTCTTTGTCATGATGGTATTTTTCCACACACTGATTATCAAAGATCATAGTAGCTCCATTGGCTGGTGTGTATTTTTGCCATACAGGTAGGCCCTTGTGATTGGGATTGCCTGTCTTAGCAAAGTTGATCCAGGCCTGACTTACCTTTTGTGCCAGAGTTATAGCCTCTTTGCCTCCTCCGGTCATTTCCTCACAACGGCTGATATTATTAAAGGCAAAAGCGATTTCCATACAATGTACAGCCTTATACTCTCCATCCTGCACAGGCGATTGCCAGGTAAACAAATACATATACACAGGAGCTTTACCTGTTGATTTCAAATCAGCCTGCTTGATAGCACCTCGTCTGAACATATCATCTATATCAATCAAGTCTGTTGGACGAGTGTCTGCTGGATAGGCTTTTTTTACAGCAGACAGGTAGGCATCTGTTTTTTCTCCATATTGCTTCTGTAAACGGGCTTTGATTTCATCCTGTGAAGCTGTTCGTAAAGAAGGGTCTCTTAATGAAGCCATAAATTCGTTTTTGGTAGATCCCACCATCAGCGGAATATCACTTGAGAGAGCTATTGCTTCAGGTGCAGTAGGCTGATAAGGCAAGAATGTTCCATCCTGAGTAGGCCCCCACCCCAAACCAAAGCCAGGAATTTCTTTGCCTTCTGCTTTTAGCTGTTCCTGCACTTTACGCAATGCCTTTTTGCCAGCAGCGGCCAGCTTATCATAGGGTACTTTCTGTATAGAGTCAATCTGTGTAGACTTTAATCCCAGTTCCTCAAGAACTGCCGCACTAATGCGTCCTGAAATAGACTTTTCCTTAAAGTTCAATCCACCCCCACCACTCTGAATAATAGCTTTGTGAAATAATCCTTTTGCAGAAGGAGCATTCATAAGTGTACTCACCTTTCCACCGCCTCCTGATTGACCAAATATGGTAACATTGTCAGGATCTCCACCAAAACGAGCAATATTGCCTTTTACCCATTGTAGTGCTGCTACCAGATCCATCATGCCTACATTGGCAGAAGATTTGTACTTTTCGCCATAGGCAGACAAGTCCAGAAATCCCAGGATATTCAGACGATGGTTTACAGACACTACTACAACATCCCCTTTCTTACTAAGATTTTCTCCATCATAAGAAGGTAGTTCCTGAGAAGAACCCGCCGAATACCCTCCCCCATGTAGCCAAACCATAACCGGGCGTTTTTTGGTATCATTGATACCCTGCGACCATATGTTTAATCGCAGACAATCTTCATTGGTATATCCCCAGTCGTGATGAAACAGGAATTCGCTTTCGTCGTTTACTGCTGTTGTAGGATCTATCAGTGGACAAACAGGACCATACGTCATAGAACTGCGTACACCTTCCCAGGATGCAGGTTTTACAGGAGGCATAAAGCGGGCAGCCTGTGCATAGGGAATTCCTTTGTACGTAAATATACCGTTGTGAATATATCCCCGTACTTTTCCATATTCTGTTTGTACAACAGCAATTTTAGCTCCTGAAGTAATAGGATCTGGTGAAGGTGCAGGCTTTTGCGCTACACTATACATATACATGCTCTGTAAAAATATACAGAGTAGCAGAGTAAATGGTCTTTTCATAACAAACTAGTTAGGGGTTATAGGAAGGATTACAGGTACAGAAACCAATTATGAATATATTGGCTATTATTGTCACACAATGAGACAATAATACTAAACAGGAGATAAAACACCAAATTTTTGGATTACTTACAGTATAAATAGAATTTATTAATGATTCTATTTTTATGTACCCTTTACATTACCCATGAATAAGACACTATCTTTCTTCAGAAAATATAGTAAAAATTCAAAATTACCAGAATTTTGTAAGCACAACGAAGAAGAAACTTTCCAAAAGGGAATTATTCTGGCTCTGGTTGTGTAAAAGACAATAGAATCAGGTATACTTCTGAAACACTTATTCCATCAACCTTAATCACATACTTTTTTATTTTATGGAATCTCTTAAAGGAAAAACCGCATTAATTACCGGAGCAGGCAAAGGTCTGGGCAGAGCTGTAGCATTAGCCCTTGCGCATGAAGGTGTCAATCTGGCTTTGCTGGCTCGTACAGAATCTGATTTGCAGGAAGTAGCGTTAAAAGCTGCACATGTAGATAGTTCTATCAAGATTGCCACTACCACTGCTGATGTATCAGATTATGCAGCTATCAGTGCAGCCATTACCAGATTAAAAGAAGAAGTTGGTTCTATTGACATTCTGATTAACAATGCAGGAGTAGGTAAATTTGGCAAGTTTATGGATCTGGATGTGGATCAATGGGAAAATATAATTAAAGTAAACTTATTGGGAGCTTATTATGCCATCCGGAATGTACTTCCTGAAATGCAGCAACGTCAGAGTGGTGACATAGTAAATATCTCCTCTACAGCTGGTCAGCGGGGAGCAGCACAGACAAGTGCCTATAGTGCCTCCAAATTTGGCCTGATAGGCTTATCAGAGTCTCTGATGCAGGAAGTTCGTAAATCCAATATCCGGGTGTTTACTATGACTCCCAGTACGATTGCAACAAACATGGCAATGAGCCTGAATCTGACAGATGGCAATCCGGAAAAAGTATTACAACCAGAAGACTTTGCTGAACTACTGGTAGCTCATTTAAAACTTAATCGCCGGGCGTTGGTAAAAGATGTAGGTTTGTGGTCAACCAACCCTTAGCAAAGCCAGTAATCATTATTTTCAGATATACATTGTCAATCAATTTTTTACTACAATCTACTCTATGGAATACAGATCACTCGGAGCATCCGGATTAAAAGTTCCAGTCCTTAGTTTGGGAACAGCAACCTTTGGTGGTGGCAATGATTTTTTTAAGGCCTGGGGCAGCACACAGGTAGCCGAAGCATCCCGCATGGTAGACCTTTGCCTGGATGCTGGGTTAACAATGTTTGATACAGCTAATGTTTACTCTGCAGGTATGGCGGAGGAAATTTTGGGCAAAGCTATTGAAGGACGTAGAAATCAGGTGTTAATCTCGACAAAAGCTACCTTTCAGATGAGCAATAACCCCAATGATCGTGGGTCATCAAGACATCATCTGATAAAAGCATGTGAAGATAGTCTGAAACGGTTACAAACTGACTACATAGATATTTACCATCTGCATGGCTTTGACAATACAACGCCTATAGAAGAATCGTTGAGTGCTCTCAATACTCTGGTGCAAAGTGGTAAGATCAGATATATTGCCTGTTCCAACTTTTCCGGATGGCAACTGATGAAAGCTCTTTCTATTTCTGAACGCTATGGATGGGCACGCTATGTAGCCCATCAGGCGCATTATTCGCTGTTAAGCCGTGAGTTTGAATGGGAGCTCCTGCCATTGGGCTTGGATCAAAATGTAGGGACTATTGTATGGAGCCCGTTGTCATTTGGTCGGTTAGGTGGTAAATACCGCCGCAACAATCCACTACCAGCCGATAGCCGAGTAGCACAGGGTGGTGACCAGGGTCCACTTCCGTCTGAAGAACTATTGTATAAAATTGTGGATGCCCTGGATGAGGTAGCTCAAGAAACCGGGAAGACTGTAGCCCAGGTAGCGCTGAACTGGTTGTTGCAACGTCCAACAATCAGCAACATCATCATTGGAGCCAGAAATGAAGAACAACTCAAACAGAACTTTGGTGCAGTAGGCTGGAATCTGACTACTGAACAAGTGAAGAAGCTGGATGCTGCCAGTGACAGAGATCCGATTTATCCTTACTGGCATCAGCGTGATTTCCCGTATCTCAAACCTGTACCTGATTTTTATAAAAAATAAATCACCGATTGCAATCAAAAGCCCTGACAACACAAATCATCAGGGCTTTTCTATTTCCAACACCAACCAGAAAACTTTATACCTGCTGAAAGTCTTCGCTTTTAGGCAATTCGCTCAACCTTTGTATAAACTCTTCAGGCAACACGGTTAACTTTCGTTTTACTACATCCATCCAGGCTCCATCTACATGTATAGTAGCTGCTTTTACTCCGTCCGAACGATACATATGCTGTGTAAATGACCACCGGGACATATCTGCATTGGACTTTGTGACAAAAGTCTCTATGGAAATGGATTCATTCAGACCTACTTCCCGGAAGTAGATTAGTTCTTCTCTGAACAGAATGGGACCAATTTTCAGAGAAGAAAATGTTTTATAATCCAGTCCACATTGATTCAGTAACTCTACCCTTGCCTGAGCTGCAAAATCAGCATAGGCAGAATGACGTAAATGCATGTTCGCATCAATCTGCGACCATAACACATTACTCTTAAAAATATTTTCCACGTTAACTAACTGACGGTTAATAGTTTGTAAACAAATAAAGATTCGTATGAATAAACATAAAAAGTATCAGAGACCTTGCCAGAGATAGTATGCGCGACTACTATCTTCCAAAACCAATATTAACAGATATTTCGTTCACTTACTACCCTGATGCTATGCTTTTCTCTGGTTTTTATAACAAACTATACCCCAACTAAATAGCTAAAAAATAAAATACTCTCAGAGGAATCCTTCTGAGAGTATTCATTACTACCGGAAACATGTTTCTTGGTTTACATTACACTACCTAGCTCATTACATATGTCCACTCTTGGCCTTTCAGTAATGGATGTGGTCCCTGTAACATATTATCGCCAATCTGTAAGGTCAGATCACTAAATTCGACATCAACAATCCGGGGTTCAATCGTAAACTCAAAATAGTTTTCCTCCGGATTGGCTATCTCAAAAACAGAATAACGATCCGGCCAGAACTCATGAATGAGTGCTATACTAAGAGGTTCTGCAGTATCAAATACAATAACCCCATGCGCATCACTACTTCCTTCCAGTACCATTCCCGAACGAGTCTGTAATTGACAATACACACTGCGAACTACCATTTTATTGGGATCACTAATCTGAATCACCAGTTGCTTTCGTGTTTTCTTAGAAGAACTAACCAGTATAAAGTCTTTCTCTGGCTTTGGCGTATTATTTAGGACCAAATGCCCTCCTTTTTGTTCCCATTTGCCATTGGCTATTCTGTCAATCATGCCATAACTGTAAAAAAACTCAAATGTGAAGTCAGGCTTGATCCATAAGCCTGAACCTACTTCCATTGCACCTTGCAAATAATATTCTCCAGTTTTCATAGATAGGGTAAAAATGGTTTATTGTTTCGATTTTATTATTTATGCTTCCAGCTGAAAAGGAAGATCATATTCTTTTATAACAGGTTTGGAACTACGGGTTTTTACGACTACACGTGCTTTCAGTGTATCGCCTATCACCAGATAGTTCTTAATATACTGATCCTGATGCACCATCCACGAATGATCCTCCAGTAAATAATCTGTAACACCAGCTTTGGAAGCCTGATATGCCCAGCGTTCTACGGCCAGCGGTTCATAGTTGAGAATATGCCCCAGCCAGTAGACCTGAATTCCAGGCAATGACTTATTTCCCAGCTCTGTGCAGCTTTCTACCGCAATTTTTAAAGAAGAGTTATCTTCCAGGTCTCTGACAGACCATTCATCCAATAATGTTTTTACGTTTGACATAGATGTAAGTAGTAAGATGTAAAATAGATTAAGTAGGATGCAGGTGTTTCCTGCGTTTGTTTTTCCGTGTTTTTTTTTTGTAATCTGCTAGCTCTTCTGCTTTACAGATTACATAGTTTCATAGTTGTCTCACCATTTTCAATAAGTATATCAGGCATTATATACTGACATCATTGTTCTTGTTATCAGTTGATACATATCCTTCCACGCCTGTTCGGTTTCCATATCCCATCTATCTTCCAGACGTTGCTTCATCATCCATACTAGCGAATCACCTACAATGGCGTAGTGCTCTGGTCTGGCCCCATATCGTATATGTCGTTTAGCCAGTTCCTCAAGCTCATGTGTCACTTTATCACTATACTGAATGCTACGCACCAATAGTGTCATCATGCTGGTAAACTTCCGGGCTTGCAGTTCTATATCATTCCGAAAAAATGTATGCAGAAAGGGGGCTTCTTCAAAAAGTTTCTGATAAAACAGTTCTCCCGCTTCCTGTGATTGTACCATCACAGCACTCCACGAATTTTTAATAATCAATATCTGCCTGTCTGTCATCATCGTACAACAATAAGTAATAATCGTATAGTTACATTTTGCTTCTCCCACTCCTCTCTGAACTTATACTATGGAACTCTGATTTACACCAGTGTCACCGAAATTTTACAAGCCTTCTCGCCATTGGCAGCCTGATAATGGCGCACCTGTATCAGTGTTTTTTCACCATAGTGTGCACTAATCCCCTTGATGATCCCCACACCCAGACTGCTCAGGTGTCTTCGGGAAGAATAATCAATTACTACTTCCCGCTGGTTTACACGTGTACAAAGCAACTCCGGAGGTGTAGCATTACGATCACTATGACGTACCGCTTTATGCATGGTATTTTCTGTATGCTCCAACACATCCAGCGTTCTCCATTCCGGACGAATCATTCCACTATATATTTTGAATAAATCTGCTACGATAAACTGCCCAAAATCTTCCAGTATCTGCTCTACCGACTTTTGCTGATTGCCAGCAATCCCCGAAATCAGCGAGATTAGTTCCTGGTCCGGATAAATCTGGGTTGGCAGATAGATCTTCTTTTCTAATCCTTGTGAATTCAGGAGAGCCAGCCATGCTGAAGGGCCTGATCGATCTCTAAGGTATTTTTGTAACTGATTAAAAATGATTCCGTGCATTTGAGTGAGTGTCTGGTAATTGTTTTGTATGTGATTAAACTAAAAGGTGGTATAGAAGTAATTCAGGAAGCAATAGCATACCGCATACCTTCTACTTCTTCATATATATTTTTCAGATCTTCGAGTCGTAATGGTTTTTCCAGAATTTTCCATACACCAGATTTCTCCATTTGAAACGCCATTTCTGGTTCAGGATAGGTGCTGGACAGCACTACTACCTGGCATTGCTTTTCTATCAGTCCAGGTAAAGCCTTTATTTTTTCAACAAACTCAAGTCCACTCATCAACGGCAGGTGTAGATCCACAAAAATCAGTTCGGGTAATAACTCACCTACATATTGATTACAGGTTAGGTAGTCTAATGCAGCAAAACAATTGTCATATACCAACTGCTTTCCCTGAAACTCAGAAAGCTTTAATAACCGAGTATGAATAAAAGTATCAATCGGATTGTCGTCAATAAACATAATAGTCTGACAGAAAGAAGTATACGTTTTAAAGATCATCTGGCTGAAGGATTTGGGGTAATAATTGAAAATGGTTGCATGGTTGTTTACTTTTAAGAGAAAGTATGATTAACTGTATCAATATTGACAATGCAAACATATCACACTCCTGAAGATCAACCTATTATTAAGGGTATACAGCAAGTGAACAACTAGCAAAACCAGGTATACAAAAGGTGAACAATGGGTATTTGGAGTCTTTATTTGCCTGTCAAAGCATAAAACGAAACCATTCTCAGAAAAAAATGAACCTACAGCCTTTACTCCATCCGGAAATCTGGTATTTCCTTACACGTAGTTCCAACTCTATTTCTAACCGCCAAGATTGCAGCCTCTCTTTATAGATCTACAATCCAGCGATACAATACATTCTTCCATCATCTATCATTCACTTTTACACCTCGTCTGTCTATGAGGATCACTGCTCTATTGTTTTTGTTTGCAACTATTTCACTGCAAGTCATTGCTCAGAACAGCAAAACAGATAGTCTCAAAAACCTAATCCAACTTTCCAAACCGGATACAGCACAGGTTAAGCTTCTAAACGAACTTGCGTATGAATACTGGAGCACAGATCCGGAACGAATGCTTTCCTATACCCATAAAGCATTATCCTTATCTAACAAACTGGCTTATAAGCATGGACAGGCCCGTAGTCAGCAACTCATTGGTGTATATCACTGGCAAAAAAGTGAGTTTAAAGAAGCCATTGCCTATTTTACCAAAGCCAGACAATTATATCAGGCTATTCATGATCTGAAAGGCGAAGCCAAAAGCATCGTAAATATGGGGATGGTTTATAAGCAGCAGGGAAATGATGTTCTGGCACTGGATAGATATTTCCAAGGGTTGGGACTACTTAAAGATGTGGATGATAAAGACACAAAAGCGGGGATACTTAATAATATTGGGAATATTTATAAAAACCGTCAGGAGAATGGAGAAGCGATTTCATTCTTCCAGCAAGCACTGACACTCTGGAAACAGATTAACAGGCAACAGGCTGTAGCCGGAATTTTAAGCAACCTATCAGAGGTATATCTCAATCAGAAACAATATGACCAGGCACTTAAAAGCAGTCAGGAAGCCCTTGCTATCTTCGAAAAGCTACACGACACCAATGGAGAAATTATCTGTCACAATAATCAGGGAAAAATCTATCTGAAGAAAAATTCCCCGGAAACAGCTCTTCAGAAGTATCAGACAGCGTTGGAGTTAAATGCAACCTATCAGAAAAAAAACCTGCTTGCTTCTTCACATAATGGACTTGGTGCAGCCTATATACAATTGAAGCAGTATACAAAAGCTATCGACCATTATCAGCAGGCATATCAGTTGTCCAGCACCAAAAATATGATTCAGGATCTGCAAAACTCCTGTTCCGGTTTGGCCCTGGTATATGCTCAAACCAAAAACTATGAAAATGCATTTCGGTTTCTGCAACAATATGAAAATATCAAAGACTCTCTATTCTCTCAGGAAAGCGGCAATCAGCTTACCAAGTTGCGTGTCAATTATGAAAACGAGAAGAAACAAATAGAGATTAATCTATTACAAAAAGAAAAAGAGCTGGCTCAATCTACCCGTAATCTGATTGGGTTGGGAATGGGAGCATTATTGGTTATTGCCCTACTGGTACTTTATCAGCAACGGAGTAACCTTCGCAAGAAAAAAGAACTGCTTGTTAAAAATGAAGAACTGTACAAAGCTCAGCAGGCTCTGGCGCAGGCAGAATTAAACAATAGTCAGTTGCGGGAAGGACAGCTACTCGAACAACTGGAATTCCGTAATAAATCGCTTACCACACACACACTGAATATGATTCAGAAAAATAGTATCATGGAAGAGATTCGGGAAACAGTAAGTGAAGTATTAAAATCTGCACCAAAAAATGAACCTTCGTCTATTTATAGTCGCCTGATGAAACTGGTCGACTACAGTTTTAGCCTGGACAAGGATTGGGATGATTTCAAAATGTATTTTGAACAGGTACATCATGAGTTTTTTTCCAAACTGAAAGAGAGCCATCCGGAACTTAGCTCTGGTGAATTGAAGTTGTGTGCACTGGTACGCCTGAATATGAATCTGAAAGAGTCTGCTACTGTATTGGGTATCTCACCAGAAAGTGTGAAAACAGCCCGCTACCGGTTACGTAAAAAGCTGGAACTGGAAGAAGAGACCAATCTAACGGACTATCTTTTATCATACTAACTTTATTGTAGTTTACACTCTACCTATCTTACTAATCTTTCCAAAAGAGTAGTGCCACATACTTCTGATACAATCAATCCCATTTACAATACATTATGATACATTTTGAAGGAGATACTATTTATCAAAATAATGGTAAAACAAAGAAAAGCTGGGCAGTATCAGCCTTTCTGGAGACCTATAACGTATTGGGAGAAGAACCTTTGGAAACACAAAACAAACTATTTAAAGAAATTATACCTATTGCTGAAGAATATTATGATACTTTATCCGAAACAGCACGTATACGATATGATTTCTGGAAACAAATAGAGCTGAACAGGATTACTCCACAAACATTTACCTACACAACTCAAGTAGCTACAACTATCAAACAGTGGGAGCTGACTATCAGTCCGGAAGGATTGTATTATAGAGACATTTCAGGATCATATAAACAACCTAACCAACTCTTACCACAACTTATCAGTGATTTTTGGTTCTATGGCCCTTTATGGCCTATTCCAGATCTGTATACACGTAAACTGCTTGTCGCAACCATCCGTAATGCATTCATGCAGGTGGGCAGTATTGCTTCGTATAAGCATTTCCAATTGTTTGAGTACCCTGTTATTGCCAATACGAAACAATGGACGTCAGGTGATTATCATGCCAGTTCGTTTGTTATTGTCCGTGATTATGGTATAGAATATGGAGATCAGAATTTTCATGATGGGCTTCTCTTTCTGGGTTTCTTTTCGTTTGAACATTGTCTGAACTGTAGGGATCTAGCTACCAAACAACTAGGACAGCAAGCCGTTTCAGAAATCAATCGTCTTACTCAACCTGACAATAAACCTGTAACCAATACCTCTGCTAACATCATTTCAACTAAACCTGCTATATCCAATGAGCGGTCCAAGCAACTGTACATGGACAATGGCGGACAGATTCATTATATCTATCTGGATGGATTTGGAGATGAATACCATGCCACTCAGGCAGATGAAGCACAATGGAAGCAGGAGTTGATACAGAAGTATACAGAACGACTCCAAGAAGAGACCAACGAAACCTTACTAGCTAGTCTGTTGCGTTCACTTGCCTATCATAACGTCACCAATGGAGAAGCTATTTTGCTGAATCGGGCGTCTACAGAATCACTGCGAAACCGGCAAGCTATCTTTATGGCACTCTGGAAGGAAAATAAAAGTGAGAATGCAGTTACTATTCTGCTGGACTTTCTGAAAGAGAAAAATATTGACTCCTACTGGCATGATTATGCATGGACTTCTCTCACCCGGATGCCCGATAGCCAGACAGCAAGGAACTGGATTGTAGAATGCCTGAAAGGTAATAACGAGCGATTCTTCCAGAAAGCACTGGATGTTCTGTTTGTATGGAGTCTGAATGGAAAATCCGGCCTTACAGAGTTACTTGCTTCAGGACAGCTTTCGTGGCAAAACAAAATCAACAACCCCGAATTTTATCAGACAATCACAACACTTCAACAAATTTTCACTGAGCAAAATAATCCAAACTGAGCCATTGGTCGGTTTGTACACCTTTTGTCTACCTGTATTTAGATGAGTGTCAACCTCTTGTATACTCTCAAAAACAGGTAGTTACATTTCCCACCTCTACCTTTGTGACTATCAAAATGAAACAACCCATTTACATATGTCACAAATTTTTCGATTTCTATTAGGAGGAGGATGGTGGACACTCTGGTATATTCTCTTCTACCTTTTTACCGGAGCGGTCAACGTAGCCTGGTTTGAAGAACTATTGCAAATGACCAAAAAAGGCGAGAGTGGTCCAGGTGCCGGAGCTGCCTATATAGGGCTCATCTGTTTGTCGGGGCTGCCTGTACTATTCTTCTCTGTTATCCATCTTATTCTGGGAATGCGTCAGGCAACAGATTCACGAGCTTTTCTGGCTGGCTTCAGTGTATTATTTATGCTGGTAATCCTGGTTTGGATGTTTGTAGGTACAGCTGGAATAGCAGGAGCCACCTATCCTGGTTTTATACTGTACTATCTGGGCTTTGCACTTATTACATTTATCAATCTGGTCTTATTATGGATAGCACGTCATGAAATGTCATTGCTTTCTATACTTAGTCTCTGATTCTTTCCTACTACAACTATCCTCCAGTTACAACTATGAAAACAGCCATTATTCTATTTGCTTTCATTACTATTTACACATCTGCTCTTGCACAGAAAAGCACTATTGCATACAACAAAAACAAATCAACCTCCACGAAAATGCTTATTACACCTTCACTCAAAACACGTCTGATACAGTTTCTGCATGAATCCTTTGAAGACTCCAAACAAGTATCCGCAGCAGAAATGAATCGGGTAATGGATTCTATTCTTAAAAAAGCAGTAAATTATGGATTAGACAATGAAGCAGATCTGGCAACTTATGTTATCACCTCCTATGTATTGGGTGAAAACTTTGACAAAGAAGTTCCGGAGGCAGCCAAGATATTAAACAATACAGGTTATAACAGCAACCAGAAAGCTGCATTTCTGGAAACCTGGACAATGCAGGTAATTCAGGCGTTGGAAAATGATGATACATTGGCCCAGCAGGTAGCAGCCCAACAAGCGGCTAATGGTCACACGGAAGCATCTATGTCTGATTATCTGACTATGCAGAAAGAGTCACATCTCTATCAACAGGCAGCAAACCATATAGTAGAGTTGCTGATTCATGGAGATGCTCAATCAGTTATCAAGCAGTTTAGCCCTAACTTTATGAAACAGTTAGGTATGGAACAGGTTGAAAAAGTATTTCAAACACAAATGCTGCCATTTTTTGCTAATGCCAAGGGTTTAGGTAAAGCTTCAACAGTAACCATGACCCATGATGCTTTTGGCAGTGAGGGATTTGCCTTCTATCTCACTCTTATCACTCCCACTGGAGACAAACCTTTTATTGTATATATGGTCAATGAAAATAACCACATTGTACTGGCAAACCTGATCGTAAACAAAACATACGCAGATATGCATTAATTCAATTCTGAAATAGTATCTATTTTGTGCACTCTTACTAAGTAACAGGATGGATATAGTCCATCCTGTTTGTCTGTTTCTGAAAAATATTTTCAGAAACAGAGTATCACAAAAACAGACTCTCACTACTATCCACCAAAGTCTGTATAAAGGTAGGAACGATCGTATTTTTAGTCTTTTTTATCATAATGCATTGTCTTTTGAAAAGAGTCCCCTCCTATTTTAGCATACTTAAAATCATCTCCTCCATTAAATACAATACCACTCAATTCCGTATCCTTATCAAACTTAGTGTATTTCATATTGGCAAATCCCTTAAACTGAGCATTCCGAAAGCTGCTTTTTTCAGAGAAAGAAGCATACTTGAAATCTGCATCTCTTTCAAAAACAGCATTTTCAAAACTAACACCTTCTGAAAACTTTACATATTTAAAATCTGATCCGTTTTTAAACTGTGCCCGGCTAAAGTTGGCAAATTGTCCGAACTTAGTGTATTTAAACAAAGCTAATTGTTTAAAAGTACTTCCAGCAAAAGACAAACCTTTTTCAAAATGAGAGTATTTAAAAGCACTTGCATCTTCAAATGTACAGTTTTCAAATGCTACATTTTCTGTAAAGTCTGCCTGATACAGCTCATGATCTTCATTATTTGAATAATAGCCTATGACATCTCCTGTAAATGTGCAATTGCGAAAGGTAACAGGCACTTCTACTGTACTGATATAATGTTTGTTATCTCCTGGTACAAACTTTTGCATTCCTTTGGTCTGCAATTCCATATTTTTCAATCGTGTCAGATCCAGTTTACCTGTAATGGTCACATTTTCATAGCTAACAGCTTTGCCTTCATTAATTTTGGTGATTATTTCCTGAGCGTCTATACTCTTCTGAGCAAAAACAAAACTTGGCAATACTGTCATCAGTAAAAAAAGTAGCTTCTTCATAGTTTGAAAGAGGTTAAATGTAAAAAGTCAACATAGTCTTAGAGATTACCAATAAGATGCAGTTTGAATGAGGCAGGTTGCATGAACTTCTTATTTGCATAAAATTTTTCTTCCTTGCCAGACAACCATTCAATCAAACAACACATTGTGGTTTATACAATCCTGTTCATTCACAACAAACCACATCCCAAATGAAAATCTTGGTTACTATATTACTACTTATACTCGCTACATTCTCTAGATGTACTCAACCTTCCCAATCGGTCGAGTCAGAAGAAAAAACTCAGTTTGTTTATTATTCGGAATTTGTTCGGGACTCCTTTCATATTCAAGTACAGGTTCCACTAGAGTATCTATCTCATCCAGATAAAAGATATCCGACCGTTTATTTACTGGATGGAAACTTTTACTTCCCGATGATGGCATCTACCCTGCATCAGTATGAACTAGGTGAACTTCTCGATCCTATGATTCTGGTGAGTATTGGTTATAGCTCTTTTAAAATGATGGATTCATTACGTGTACGAGATTATCTCTATCCTAAACCACTTACTTCTGATGAAATCAAGAGTGAAGGTGGAGGACAACGATTTCATCAGTTTCTTACCAAAGAACTCCTGACTAAAATTGATGCGTCATTCAGAACTCAAAAAAATAATCGTTGCTTACTGGGACATTCATTTGGGGGTTACTTTACTTTATATAGCTTATTGGATCAACTAGAAAATAGGTCCAACAGCTTTCAGACCTTTATTGCAGCAAGTCCTACGCTCTGGTATAATAACTTCTATCTGAATAAACTTCCTGCTGAGTTAAAAAACAGATCGCCCAATGATAGCCTACAAATTTTCGTGAGTGCAGGTGCGTTGGAAGACTCTGTCTGGAATGTCAAACCTGTACAAAAATTAACCAATGGCCTTCAGAAGGAAAAAATAGAAAAGATGGTATACAAAAGCCACATATACAATCATTTGGACCATATGGATGTGGGTGTATTATCATTTATCAAGGGGCTTCAGGCCTTTACTACCAGAGCAAAAAATCCATAAAGCGTCTAACTAAAAAACAGACGATAGACTATTACCTTTATAGGTAAAGAGTCCTGGAACTATTGTTTCTCTTATGTTGGATTAATGGACCTCCTGAAGTTTCATTACCTTGGGCAAGCGTACCACGAAAGTAGTACCATGACCTAATTCACTTTCTACCTCAACAATACCCTGGTGTTTTTGTATAATGCTATATGTGATAGATAATCCTAATCCTGTACCTTGTCCAACTGGCTTAGTGGTGAAGAATGGATCAAATATCTTGTTACGGGTTTCATCAGACATACCTAAACCAGAATCTCTCACAGAAATGACAATCGTGTCATCTTCATTTTTTGTTTCAACCCATATCAGGCCTACGCCATCAATAGCCTGAATCGCATTAGTGAGTAGATTCATAAATACCTGATTCAGCTGTCCGGGATAACATTCAATTTCAGGTAACGTTTTATCATACTCCCGTATTACTTGTATCCGGTTCTTGGTTTGTCCGGTCAGCAAGATCAATGTACTATCCAGACACTCATTAATATTAGCAAATTTACTTTCTGCCTCATCCAACCTGGAAAACATACGAAGTCCTTTGACAATTTCAGCTGTACGTGAAGCTCCCTGTTCTATTGACTGAAGTGTTAACCAAATATTTTCTTTGTTCTCCCGATAAAACAGCGACTGCTTGATATCTTTCATAGCAGCCAGTTCCCATGTAATTTGCTCTGTGTTATGAACCTCTTCAATACGCTCATAGTGGGCAAGGATTTGATAGATCTCAGACAGTGATTGCTTTAGATTGTCAACTCCTGCATACACAAAGTTGATTGGATTGTTGATTTCATGCGCAATTCCGGCAGTCAGCTGTCCCAAAGATGCCATTTTTTCAGACTGAATCAATTGTGCCTGGGTAGAACGCAATTCTGCGATAGTCTCCTCCATAGCTTCATTCATTGCCTGCAGCTCTTCTCCGTTAGAGCGCAGTTCTTCTTCAGAGGCTTTCAATTCCCGATAGGCTTGCCACAACCTCAAATCAGATTCACGTTGATCTGTAATATCCTGTGCACTAATCAGAATTTGAGTTACCTTACCATCTGAATCAAACTGAAAAGGAACGCCATGTGTACAAATCAGACGGTATTCATTTTGTATATTTCGGAGGTGGAACTCTATACTATGGGTTCCTTCTGTGGGAAATTCCTTCAGATATTGTTTTACCAAAGGCTGATCCAATGGTAGTACGGCTTGTTCCAATAAAGACTTTTCCTGCCCACGCAATTCTTCGTTGGAAGCCCCCAGAAACGTTTGTAAGGCATAGTTTGCATAGATCACAGCCTGTTGTTCTACATCTACCACAAACAGGAAATCAGGAGTAGCATTGGCTACACTCTCTACAAAACGTAATGCATGCTGAGCCTTCTGTTTAGCATCAATTCTATCTGTAATATCCTGAATAAATGAAACAACTGCTTCTACAACACCATTACTATTTTGCAATGGAAATATCAGATGATCATAATAAACACGTCGTAAGTCGGATTCATCTCCAAACTTATTTGTTAAATCCATATACTGATCCCTTACTATTACAACTTCGCCATTGTAGGCTCTCTCATAATATGCTTTTAAACCTGTCGCTTTAGAAACTTCGTCCGTCAACACATTATATTGCCCAACACGATATCCCACAGAAGGCAAACCAAGAAAAGAACGGCGTGCTTCATTCATGCGTAACGAGAATCCATACTTATCAAAAACCTGTATTGGCAATGGAGAATGATCAAATAAAGCATTGATCAACCTATTAGACTCGGATAACTCTTCTCTGGCACGTTTAGACTCAGTAATATCCATAGCTGTGCCATATAGTTTCACAACTGCCCCGGTATCATCCTTGCGCACCCGTACTATTGTATATAACCAGCGAATAGTCCCATCAGGAAGTACAACCCGAAGATCCCACTCAAATTCTTTTCCCAGAGATCTGGCATTATGAATATTGGCAAGAAACTGTCTCCGGTCATCGGGATAAATCAGATGTACAAATCTATTGATTTCGGGAAGTGCCGAGTGAGGCTCCATACCATGTAAACGATACATTTCAAGAGACCACAAAGTTCTCTCTGTACGAAGGTCTATTTCCCAACTACCCAAACGGGCCACTCTCTGTGCCTCCTGCAGATTGTATTCACTATGTTCAAGTTGTTCCTGAAATTTCTTCCGGGCACTAATATCGCGTGTACTGGATTGCAAATGAACCAGATTTCCATCTTCATCCTTCAGTAGACTCACCTGCGTTTCTACCCATACATAGCTTCCGTCTTTACATTTAAACCGATATTGAATCAATCGACCCTGTCCATCATCCATTGACTTTCGGCGGGCTTCTTCTATATGTGCGTGATCATCCAGATGTACAACGGTTAACGGATGTTTACCCACTAATTCATCTGGCAAATACCCTGTAAGTGACACAATCGCATCAGAAAGATAAATGTACGTACCATCCGGTTCATGAAGACATACAACATCTTTCGCATTTTGTGATAACAAACGATAGAACTCTTCACTTTTACGAAGTTTTTCTTCTACCTTATGTTTCTGTGTCATATCATAGCCCACACCCAGATATCCGGTTATTTCGCCTTCTTCATCTCGAATGGGAGAAACCGTCAGAAGGATCGGAAATGTTGAGCCATCCTTACGCACATACGTCCATTCACGAGTATCAAACGAATTATACTCTAACGGAGCAATCAACACTTCATATCCAGGTGTGATCTCCCGACCATATATGACAGACAATTGACCAGCTCGTTGCTTTAACTCATCCGAATCATGGAAAATATCGGGCGAACACTTCCCAATCAGATCAGCAGATGAATAACCCAACCATGCTCCGGCAGTAGTATTTACATGTGTAATAATACCATCTTCGTCTGTGGCAACAATAGACACAATAGCACTTTCCAATATAGCCTTCTGAAAGGCATTGGTTCGTGATAAATCTTCAGAAGCAATACGAAGCCTTTTAATCTGCGTCTTCTGATAGGCAAGAAAATTATTGATAATCTTTTTTAATGGCCGTAATAACAAAAAACCCAATGCCAGCAAAATGACCAGCGTAACCAAAGTAGTTTGCAGAATCCATTTTTTCAGATTATACAGGTTATGCTCAGCATCTTTAATGGCTTGTAAGCAGATCTGGTCGTATTCTTTACGAAGATATGCTTCTTGTTTAAGAATACTCTTTACACTTTTCTTTACTGCTGCTTTGTGATTAGGACCTGATGTTTGAGTTGTTCTTACCAGTTGAGCCACAGCCTTCATCATAGCTTTCCGACGTGGCTCAGCTTTCTGATACAGTTCAGATACCCCTATACTAACAGGATCAGAAAGCAATAAACCAAGACGTTTGGAATGTACATCTTGGTTCTGTAATTTCTTATTAACGGACTGCCACTCTCCAACATCTTCCTGTATCTGGAGTACATGTCTCTCCAACATTACAGGGTCTGTTGCCGCCTGTATTAGCAATGCATCCTTTGCAATTGTCTGAACATACAACTTTTGTCCGGCCACCAGGCTTACTCTATTGAGATCACATATCCTGTTTTGCACTTTGCGCTCTACTACCCATATGTTAATCAGTGCAACCAGGACAAACATTGCGGCTGCCACAAAAAATGACAAACGAATATTGCGACTAAGTTCTAACTGACCAATCACACTGCTACAGTTTGAAGTTGAGAGGTAAGAGATAATGGAAGTGCAAAACTAAAGCGAGTACCTTTGTCCAGTTCACTCTGTACATGAAGAGAGCTTCCCAGGTCTGCCAGATATTCCTGACAAAGCATTAGTCCTAATCCAGTCCCTTTTTCATTGGCTGTACCCCGACTGGAAACCAGTTCCTGTCTTGCTAAGAGCTTATGAATATTTTCAGGTGATATTCCTACTCCTGTATCTTCAACAGATACAATTACTTCATGATCCTTATTTTCCAGCTTTACTGTAATTACACCATCTACAGGGGTAAACTTAATAGCATTGGAGATAAGATTACGCAAAACCACACTCAGCCGATCTGCATCCGCATACACTACCAACGGGTCTGAAGGCCAGTCAATCTGAAAAGAAAGCTGTTTCTGGGATGCACTTAATTTATAGGCAGCCAAATGACTTTCCATTGTAGACTGCAGAGAGAAATGGGAAAGCACAGAAGGTGTCTGATTCATTTGTTCCCTTGACCAGCTTAACATATTGTGCAACATGGATGAAAGATCACCCAATGTATTGTTCATTTGCCCAATAACAGTTGTAAATTCTTCAGGAGTAAAGTTCTGTTCCTCCATATATAGCTTCGTAAATGCCATCAAGGACGCAATAGGAGAACGCAAATCATGGGAAATGATTGAAAACAACTTATCCTTTAATTTGTTTAGTTGTTTGAGTTCCTGATTCTTTGCCAGAAGTTCATTTGTGCGTTCCTGTATTCTAACTTCCAGAAGAGTGTTAGACTCTGTCAGTTGTTGAATAAGTCTCTCATTTTCAAGAGTAAGACGATATTTTGTCAATGCATTATCCATAATTATACGCAACTCCTGATTATTCCAGGGTTTCAATACATAATGGAAAATACCAACATCATTAAATGCACTCATTACAACTGACAAATCGCTATAACCTGTTACTATCATTCGCATAATATCAGGATATTGTTCTTTGACAGTTTTAAGCAATTCCAGTCCGTTCATCTGTGGCATTCGCTGATCTGTTACGATCAACTGAACCGGATGTTCTGCCAATAACCGGAGAGCTTCTGCAGCTGAGTTGGCAGTCAGAATAGTATAATAACGAAAGAAAGCACTTTTAAAGGCCAAAAGATTGTTTGGCTCGTCGTCCACATACAGGACAGTATAAGAATTAGATGAAGTCATGGCTTGATAACAGAGAATACCAACAAAAGAAATGACCTGCCACAAAATTACTTTATACACTCTCTATATATAAATGAAAAGAAACTTATACGTAACACAGGTATGATTCTCAAACAATTAGTATAGTAAGAAGGAAAGAGGGAAAGAGAAAAACGGCTAGAAAAGCCAATAAGATACAATAGCTATAATTTCTGGCTTAGAAACATAGATGCAATAATTAAAACATTTTCTTCTTTTTTTGAACAAAAACAAGATTTCAACTTTCATATATGCCTACACACCTATAGAATGTAAATCTCCTTTCGTATGTAAGTTTACCATCGATTATGTAATTATTATATAAATTTAAAACACTAGTCTGATCAAAACCTATATAGAAATACTCATCTTCTAGTTAAGTAGTAAAGCTACAATTGTGCCCTTGCATACAATTTATCCTATTTACTAAGGTCTCAATAGTACGTATAACAGACACAAATCTCTTGTAGTTTAACTATTATTTCCACAACACATTTAAGGTTATACTCCAAGTACCTGATTATAACTATTCTATAAAAAAGTGTTTAGTCTACCTTATCTTAAGTCAGGAATAATTTTTCATAATTAACACAACTATTAAAATAAATACTGCCTATACATTAGCTTAAATGTAAGTTATCTATTTTGCACATCACTAAACAAATCGTTTATGAAGAGATATTTCGAAAAGAAAATAAAAATTACACTTAAAAAGCTAATGTTCTTATAGTAGATTATTTTCACTTTTTCAGGCTGCATTTTTACCATTTGGGTTTTACTTTCAGTATTTCTACAAAGCCTTTTTCAGTAAAAGACATTTATCATAGAATTAAAATCATGGTACCTGCAATAATTAAACTAGCGCCTATTGCAGTTTTGACTGTAAGTGTTTCGCCAAGAAATATTACAGACAATACAATGGTCAATGCTACACTTAACTTATCAATAGGAGCTACTTTCGATACATCCCCTAACTGTAGCGCTTTAAAGTAGCAAAGCCAGGAAAAGCCGGTTGCCAGACCTGAAAGAATCAAAAATGTCCAATTTGTTTGAGTCAATGTGATTAACCCTTTAGCTTCTCTTTTATTCCAAACGATAATCCATGCCAGTATAACAATCACCAGAGTACGAATGGCAGTAGCCAGATCAGAACTTACTCCTTTAATCCCCATCTTGGCAAGAATGGTTGTTAATGCTGCAAAAACAGCTGACAATAATGCATATATCCACCACATAGTTTTATAATTATCCTAAGGAAAAATTTCTAAAATAAAACTTAACAAATTCAACTAATCTCCTCACCAAAATGTTATTCTAACAGAATATAACTAAAAGTTATGACTAATAAAAAATATTGATTGGCTGTATTCTGCAAGTTATTCCACTTTTACAAAGAATTACATACTATAAGCATACAAACAATAAAATGGAAAAGATAGTAACTGATATATGTATCATTGGAGCCGGTCCAGTTGGACTTTTTGCAGTATTTGAAGCAGGATTATTAAAAATGCGTTGCCACTTGGTTGATGCGTTGCCTCAGATAGGTGGCCAATTATCAGAAATATATCCACAAAAACCGATTTATGATATTCCCGGGTACCCGGAAGTAAAAGCACAGGATCTGGTAGATCGGCTAATGGAGCAGATAGCGCCCTTTCATCCCACCTTCACATTAGGCGAACGGGTAGATTCTGTCGAAAAACAAACTGATGGTTCGTTTATAGTAACGACCAATGAAAAAACAGAGATTACCTGTCAGGTAATAGTAATTGCCGGAGGGCTTGGTTGTTTTGAACCTCGTAAACCGGAGATTGAACATCTGGAAGAGTTTGAAGGCAAAGGAGTAGTCTATATGGTTAAAAATCCGGAATTGTTCAGAGATCGCAGGATTGTACTGGCAGGCGGAGGAGATTCCGCTTTAGACTGGACACTATTTCTCTCAAACGTAGCTAAAGAAGTAACGCTAGTACACAGAGGAGAAACATTCAGAGGAGCTCCAGACTCTGCTGAGAAAGTATTTGAATTAGCGCATCAGGGAAAAATTAATCTTTTGCTAAAATCAAATGTAGTAGCCATCAATGGTAATGGGCATCTAAACACAGTATCCATCTCTGGAAAGGATAATGCAATCACTACACTGACAGCAGACCACCTGATCCCCTTATTCGGACTTACTCCAAAACTGGGGCCTATTGCAGACTGGGGATTGACAATTGATAAATCAGCGATTTCGGTCAACACAGAAGATTATTCTACCAATGTAGAACGTATCTATGCCATTGGAGATATAAACACATATCCTGGAAAGCTAAAGTTGATTTTATGTGGTTTTCATGAAGCCGCATTGATGGCACAAAGTGCTTTTAAATATGTATATCCCAATCAGAAATTAAGTTTTAAATATACCACCGTTAATGGTGTAAATGCATTTTAATTATGATTCAGTTCACAATTGAAGATCGCAATGGAGAAAGGCAATCGATAGAGGCTCCTGATGATATGAACCTCAGCCTGATGGAAGTGTTGAAAGCATCTGAATATGATATACTGGCAACCTGTGGAGGAATGGCCTTGTGTGCAACCTGTCATGTTCAGGTACTTCAGGGTAATGATTTACTACCGCAGCCCTCGGATATGGAACTGGATATGCTGGATACTTTACCAAATGCGACCAATCACAGCCGACTTGCCTGCCAGCTTAGAATCTCAGAGGCAATGCAAGGTAGTATATTTCAGATAGCTGGGGAGTTACAATAACCTCTCTGTTGCTGAGAAATAGAAGTAGTAATACAGTAAATGTATGGAAGCTTTGATTATCAAAAATACTCCTGTAAGTTTACTGTATTACTATACCATACAATTCTGTTCATGACATCAGCCTCATCAACGCCCAGATGGCTAATTATTCTGGCATTTTTTAATATTTATGTAATCTGGGGTTCAACCTATCTGGCAGTTCGCTTTGGTCTTCAGGGTTTCCCCCCCTTCATCCTATCCGGCATTCGTTACCTGACAGCTGGAATCTTACTTTACCTTATAAGTCGTGCCCGCAAAGAAGAACAACCAGATGGCAGGTCTATTAGAATTAATGTAATCAGTGGCATTCTGATGCTGGTAGGAGGTTCAGGCATGGTTGCCTGGGCAGAACAATATATTACTTCAGGACAGGCCGCTATTCTGATAGCAACAGAGCCCTTCTGGTTTTTGTTATTGGACAAAAAACGCTGGAGTTTCTATTTTGCCAATAAAAGTATTATTGCAGGTCTGTTGATTGGCTTTGTTGGTATTATTTTATTTTTCCAATGGCAGGATCAGACACAACTTGCTACCTCATCTAGTCAATATGCATTTATAGCCTCTCTGGTAGTATTAGTGAGTGCAGTATTCTGGGTTATAGGTTCTTTGTATTCAAAAACCAATGCCTTTTCTGCATCTGTTATTGCCAATGCCGGCATTCAATTATTTGCAGCAGGAATAGGATGCTTTCTATTAAGTACTCTCACCCATGAATGGTCTTCCTTTGCTATACGAAATGTATCCTGGCAAGCATGGAGTGGGTTGTTATTCCTGATCTTTATGGGCTCTCTGGCAGCATATCTGTCCTTTGTATGGCTTATTACTTTCTTACCCCCTGCTTTGGTAAGTACTCACACGTATGTAAATCCGGTGGTAGCAGTTTTATTTGGCTGGATACTGGCAAACGAAACTTTGTCACTACTTCAATTGCTTGCACTGGTTGTAATTCTTATAGGTATATTACTTATTAACCTACCTTCATATCGATCAATAAGAACTACAAAGGCTAAGTAAAACCAGTTCCAGGAAATTGAACACAAACTATATTTTCTGATAAATCTTGCAGGAAGCATCGTAAGTGTAGAACAGATCTTTGTAGCCTTTGGGAAGTGTATCATAATAGCCAATACTGAGAAACCCTCCTTCTGGCAAACAGTCATGAAAAAGCTTCAACACTTTCATTTTTAGGACTTCATCAAAATAGATCATCACATTGCGGCATAAGATCATATCAAACACCTGTGGCATTTCGTCTTTTACCAGATTGTGCTGGTCAAAGACAATATTGTGAGTACTAACTTTATTAAACACCATATTCTCTTCTGCCAGAGAATAATAAGCATTTAGCTCCTTCTTTCCCTGTGCAGCAGCATAATTGTCTGTATACGTTTTCTGGTACAGAGAAGAAAACTTACCTTGTCGGGCATTTCGGATAGAACTACTATTAAGGTCTGTGGCAATTATAGACACATTAGAACTAATTTCCTCTTCTTCAAGTGTAATAGCCATCGAATACACTTCCTCACCTGTTGAGCATCCGGCATGCCAGATAGAAAGATTGTCCTTAGACTCATATACGGGTAGTACATCTGTCCGTAACTTAATCCAGAAGTCCTGATTCCTGAACATTTCGGTAAGTCCTACAGTAATCTCATCAATAAAGCATTGAATAAAACTGGAATCGTAGATAATTTTACGCCACAGACCCAATGAATTTTCCAGATTGTATTTGGCAATAATCCGGTTAATTCGTCTACTCAATGACAACGGTTCATAGTTTGAAAAATCCAGGCCATACCTTCCATAAATAGCGCGGATTAAAGAATCCAATTCTTCCTGAGTGAGTTGATTTGTATTCTGCATTCAACTTAACTTATTAATAACGACCTAAAATAACCTGAATCAGTCAGTGGAATGCTGTTGATTGGGATCACTATGAATAAACACAACCAATGAAGAAGAAAATCTATTGTCTTTAAAATCAGGTGCAATGAATGCGATAAATCGTGTCAGGGTACCATCTTTCTCCTGCACCTTTAATTTTATTTCTTTTAAGGATGCCTGCCCCATACTTTCATAAAAGGCTTGCCGCTCTTCATCACATACAAAGTACAAGTGATCTTGAATAAACATTGAATTTCCTGTCAATGCCGGTATTCCTAAAGCGTCCATGGCTCGGGCATTAATAGATATAATCATACCATCTTTGCCAACTGTGAGCTGAGGGATAGTGTGTTCTTTTCCTTTCAGAGTATATAGAATATCTTCATAATCATAGTTATTCTCCAGGTCCACAACCAGTCCGGCAAAATGATCTGCAAAGGCACCTACCATAGCAGAATTCAATGCAAGAACGGCTTTCTCTCTTCGTTCCTTAATTAATATATCGCCAATCTCTTCCTGTAATTCATGCTGACGGGTAAAATCAATCATAATCAGCAATATCTTACTTACTTCACCTGAAAGATTCTTAATTGGACTAAAGGAGCATACAAAATATTTCTCTCTGCTATCTTTTGTCAAGAACTTCAATACAACACTATTCTGCATTGGGTTCTTGGTGGCATCACACAGATGTTCTATATCGACATCTGCCTTGGTTGGATCAGCCAGAAAATCTCTAAAGTTACGGCTCGTGATTTCACTACGTTTATAGCCAAACTCTTTCTGGAACACATTATTAGAATAAATAACTCGCCCTTCATATGTTAACTCCAGACAGTATATGGATTGGTTCATCGCATTCAACTTGTGAATGTATTCCATCTCCTTTTCCCGTTGCTCTGTAGTAAATTGTGCCAGCTGAACAATCTTCAGTAGTTTTCCATCAATATCAAATATTGGACTATACGTACCTGATAGCCAAAGTTCTTTACCTCGTTTATTGATACGTTTGAATTCACCGGAATTAAAAGAACCATTTTTGATACTATCCCACATCATTTCATACCGCTGACTTACGAGCTCATCCATAGCAACAAACTGTCGCTCCTTCTTTCCAACAATCTCTTCCCTGGAATACTCCATCAGGCTCAGATACATCTCATTGGCAGAAATAATGGTTCCCTCTCTATCCAGTTCGATACTTGCATTCGTTTTGTTGATAGCCTCGATCATAGATTGAGTCAGGTTTGCCTGCCGTTCAATCTGACGAAGCTGTACATTGAGCTCTTCCTGCGTTGCAATAAGTTCTTGTGCGTTGTTACGCATCATTTCTTCTTTTGAAGCTAGTTCTTCAGCTATTTTCTGCGTCTGGGTTAACAGCTTCTGCGTATGTTCATTGATTTTGGCATTGTAGATCACCGAACCAAATATCTCACAACTGGTTTCCAGAAAATGGATTTCATGTGGCTGCAGCTTCCGGAACGAGGCCACTTCGACTACACCCAGCACTTCTTCCTTATACGCAATGGGCACCAATAGAATTGAGCGAGGTGTTGCCTCACCTAAACCTGATGTAATAGAAACATAGTGAGAAGGAACTTCTTCTATATAAATGGATTCTTTCTCTAAAATACATTGCCCGACAAGACCTTGTCCCCATTGTAGTCGTTTCTCAATAAATTTCTGTTTATTATAGGCTATACATCCTGTTAGTTCAATATATTTTTTCTCATCTTCTTCCTGGATCAGAAATACCCCTCCTTGGTTCAAACGACAGTACTCAATCAACTGACGCAAAAAATGCAGGCTTACCTGGTTCAGATTCAGATGTTGATGCTTGCGAAGTTCATCACCTAATAAGGTACTTCCTGCAATTTCCCAGTTTCGTCTACCTTCTTCATCTGCTTTCTCTTTTAGTTTGGCACGCATGGATAACAAAGCTTTTCCTATTCCTTTATCCCTATCCAGATTTAGTATATCAGCCTCCATGTTTCCATGTGATATTTCTTCTACAAACTTCACCACCTCATTTCTATCTTTATGAATAGCAGTAAGATAACCTGAAATGTTTTCCTGCCCACGAAGGTTCTGAAATTCAATATCCGCTTCCTGATTAACTATTTTTGCTGTTAGTATATCTAGCTGTTTTAAAGGTTCAATCCATTGTTTCCATATAGCATACCCGATATAAAAAATCAGGAACAGAGATATAAGTATAAATCCTGCTTTATGTAAAGCTGTAGATTTTCCAGAAAAAAAAGCTGTATATGTAACTATAAGACCAGCCTGAAAGCCCAGCAAGAGCAAGATCTTTGTTCCAGCGTTGAAATGCTTTAGCATAAAAGGTAATCAGTTGTAATATCTCATTTGATCTTAAACAAAAGTAAGCAAGTATATTTATGCATATTGTGCAATTATCCCCTACATCTTACTTAGTAGATTTTTTTATAGCATAAATCATATCTGGTTCAAAAAGCCAGATAAAGGAAGGGCTTGTTTGGTCTTTGTGTGAGTATAACTTACTTTGAATGATCCAGGAACTTGTATTTGCCTCTGTTTTAAAAAATGATTGAATTTCTGTGTGAGTAAGCTTTTGCAGATGAGGCACATCTCCATAACAAAATATATTCAGTCGGTTGGCCACCCAGGTTAATGCAGCTGCAGATAATACATTGTCCAGTTCCAGCAAGGCAGATTTCTGGAATATAGTCAGTTCATCTGCATTGAAGGGATCATTAACCCGCATCTTTGCTATAGCAACCTGTGCTTCGTCATTGTCCAGTAACAAATAACTCTTACCCTGAATTTCACCCTTTACTTCTGTAGTAAGCAAAAATGCTTCTGTATAATGTCCAAACAGATCTACAGGCTGAGTACACATCAAATTAACCTCTTTTACTTCCAAGGTATCGTTCACCATTTTCGAAAAGGCATCAGCAGCTTGTAACAATGCACCATTCATAAGGTCACGGACAGCAGCTACATCATAATCATTAAATACATTCGTCATACCGCTACCTGTTGAGTTTTAACAGAAGTTATTTTAGAATTTCGGAAAAGAGATTGAATAATAGAAGGTACATCTACTACCAGACAGACATTACCATTTCCCAGAATAGTGGCCCCGCTGATAAACTTCACATTCTCAAGGGGTTTTTTGAGGGGCTTTTCCACAATCTCTTTTTGTTGCAACAGCTTGTCAACAACAAACCCAATTTCTTTATTGTTAAATGAGATGATAATCACCTGAATTTTTTCGTCATCATTTGTCTTATGATATGATTCAAGCATTACCCCTCCTTTCGTCAGCTCTTCTCTATCTTTTAGCTGAAATAAATCATTCAGATAAACCAGTGATATGGTCTTGCCCAGATAGGTTGTAAACAAGTTATTCCCTATAGACCGAATTGCTTTCTTCTGAATAGCAACTACAGCTTTTGTATAGGATAAAGGCACAGCAAAATCGCCTGTCCGAAGTTCAAACAAAAGAGCACCTTTTACAGCCATAGAAGATGGCATCCGCAATGTAAAAGTAGTACCTATACCTACAACTGAATCAATCCCAATAACACCACCAATAGAATCTATTGCCTTTCGAACCACATCCATACCCACTCCTCTACCTGACACAGCGGTAACAGTTTCGGCACTGGAGAATCCAGGTTCAAATATTAACTGAATCTTCTCTTCTTCACTCATGAGCAAGGCCATTTCACGTGTGATAATACCTTTCTCTATTGCCTTTTTTGCTATTGTTTCTGCATGTATCCCTTTTCCATCATCTGTAATAGTGATGATAATTTCTTCTCTTTCACTACTTGCCGCTAATTTCAGTTTACCAGCCTCCGACTTTCCACTTGCCAATCGCCCCTGTGTTGATTCAATACCATGGCTAACTGCATTACGCACCAGGTGTACCAGTGAGTCACTTATAATTTGCAGAATGGTCCGATCTATTTCTATTTCTGTCCCTTCCAGGCTCAGATCTACTTTCTTATTTTCAAGAGCAGCAACATCCCTGACAATACGATGAAATTTATTAAACAATACATTCACCTGTACCAACCGGACATCCATGATAGAATATTGCAGTTCAGAGGTTATCCGTTGCAAACGAGCATAATCATTTTGTCTGGATCGTCCACTATTCCCATTCATCGCAATTACACGATCCTTTTCAATAATTAACTCTCCAATCAGATCCAGAAGATTATCCAGTTTTCGTATTGGAACATGAATATTGTCCGAAAATGCAATGGCAGTTTCCTCGTGTTCTGTTTGCTCAACTTCTTTCACTGCGTCCTCTACAGGTATCTGTGACATAACAGAACTGACTTCTGCCTGCATACTAACAGAGACAGGCGTATCAGTTTGACTATTTATTTTAACTGGCTCCTCACTAATTTTCTCTTCTGGCTTTTCTTTACTAGTCCGGATTAGCACTTCCAGTTTCGTTTTAATGCCTTTAAATTTAACAACCTTCTCAGGCGTTTTAATCTGCTCAATCAAAGCACACAAAACATCATTGGCTTTAAAAAGGTCATTAAAAATATCGGCATTAATTACCATGTTTCCGCTTTTAATCACATTAAAAACATCTTCCATAGTATGAGCCATAGTGGCAAGATCAGAAAATCCCATTCCTGCGGCATTGGCTTTCAGTGTATGGGTAATCCGAAAAATCGCATCTATCGCCTTCTTATTCGAATTATCTTTTTCCAGATCCGTAAACAGCTTGTTTAGCTGCTCAGTATTTTCCAGAGCTTCCGCCAAAAAAATCTCTTTTAATTCGTCGTCTCCTTTCATACTTACAGGGTGTTATTGGGATCTATCAGCAATTTTATTTGCAAGAGTTGTGTAGTTGGTTTTAAGAATACGTATCAGGAAAGACAACTTACAATGTATCCTGCCATATCATATATCGGTAGTACCTTTGTAATCACACCTTTTTCAATAGCAGACTTAGGCATACCAAAAATGACACTTGTTTTTTCATCCTGTGCAATTGTATGAGCATTCTCCATAAATAGTCGCTCCATCCCTCTGGTTCCATCTCTACCCATACCTGACAATATGACTGCTAGTGCTCTTTCTTTGTATACATCTGCTACAGATGCAAACAGACAATCTACAGAAGGATCATTGTATTCCAGAAACTTTTTATCCGTAAACTGTACAGATACAGTATTTCGTAAAATATCTCTTTTTAAATAGGTATTGGTATTTCCTGGCATCAGATACACTATCCCTGGTTGTATACATTCTTTTTCTTCTGCAACTTTTACTTTCAGTGGAAGTATGTCGTTCAGTCGATTACTGAAAGAATGTAAAAAGTCTTTGGGCATATGTTGAGCAATAACCACAGGTATTGGAAAATTCCCTGGTAACTTCTTCAAAATATCTTCAATGGCACCTGTTCCTCCTGTAGAAGATCCGATAGTCAGAATTTCATATTCCAGCCGAGAATAAAATGTATGTGCATGTCCGTTTTCCCTGCTGTTTTTCTTTGCAAGACCTTGTTTATTTACAGTTACTGCACTTTTTAACCGGGCAGTAAGTTGATGCTCCAGATCTCGTATTTTAGCATTACGTGTACTGTCAGGTTTGTGAATAAAATCAAAAGCACCCGCATTTATTGCATCAAATACAGTTAATTCGTTAGAATATCCTGCACCACTTAAAACTACAATAGGTGTAGGACAATCGCGCATAATCTGGGAAACAGCATACAGACCATCGTATTCAGGCATAATCAGATCCATCAAGATCACATCAGGCTTTAGCTGACGTGTTTTTTCATATGCCTCAAGTCCGTTTCCGGCTGTAGCGATCACATTCAGATCCTTGTCAGAACCAACGATGTCAGATAAAACCAATCGCATGAAGCTGGAGTCATCTGCTATCAATACCTGTATAGGAGATGTCTGCATCTGATAATCATCAGGCTATTTTACGAATAGCTTCTACCAGTTGTTCTGCAGTAAAAGGCTTGACAATATAATCAGAAGCACCAAGGCTTAATCCTTCTGCTACCACAGACTGTTGACCTACAGCACTAATCATTACTACCTTCGACTGCATCTCTTCCTCCTTGAATACTTTCAGAATATCGATTCCCAGCATATCTGGCAGAATGTTATCCAGTGTTACAATATCCGGCTGAAGTTCAATAGCCATGTCAATAGCAGCTTCTCCGGTTGCAGCCATCCCTACAATCTCAAATCCAGCCTCTGATAAAGCATCTTTGATAAGTGTTCTCATGTATAAAGAATCATCAACTACAAGTACTTTCTTTTTCATATATAATTTATTACGGATGGTTTTGAAGCTGACTTATCCCAGACTTCATTGGTTAAGAATTGTTTTTATAATTTATCTGTAGTACGTGCCAGTAGATTCTGTTCTTCTTTTGAGATAACTTTGAAGATATCTATCAGGACAATAATTCGGTTACCAGACTTAATAATCCCTTTGATATAGTTGCTTTCCAGAGTGGCGGACTGCACAATAGCAGGTGATTCGTCAATGTCATCCTTGGTTACTCTGAGTGTCTGTGGTACATCCTTTACCAGAATACCCATTTTGTATTCATCACTGGCGACTACCAGTGTATACTTATGTGTACCACTGGTAATATTTTTTTCCGTTGAAATTCCAAATTTGTCTGCCAGATCCATAATAGCCAGTACATTGCCGCGAATATTGCCTACTCCCTTAATATAACTCTGAGTCAGAGGAATGCGGGCAATGGATGGCGTAATAACTACTTCTTTAATCTGATCAATGGAAAGTGCATACTCTTCCTCTTCCAATCGAAACACAATGATCTGAAAAGTACTTTTGACTGCGTTGGTTCCTTCTTGTTTATGAACAGTTTGGATATCTTCCATACAATTACTTTTACTAAAGTTGCATAAATCCACTACGTATGATCTTACAAGCGTACTATACCAGTTTAAACTGACTCACACTCTTTTTCAGCTCCTCTGCAATCTTTGAAAGATTTTTACCTGTTTCAGATACATCATTCATTGCATTATTCAATGCCTTTGAAGAGCTAGCCATCTCTTGTGTACCAGCCGCAGTTTCTTCGGCCACCACAACAATCTTTTCAATATTTTTTACAACTACACCAATATTAGTCTGTTGCTCTTTTGTAGCCTCTTGTACCTGTTTTGATAAAGTTAAAGTGTCGTTACTTGACATGTTGATACTTTCAAAGACAGTTTGTGCATCCTGAGTAGCACGGGTTCCACCGACCACACTGTCTTTCATCTTATCTATTGCCTTAGAAGCAGATGCAGTATCTTTCTGTACATCTTTCACAACCCTTTCAATATCGATAGCTGATTTGCGGGAATCTTCTGCGAGCTTACGGATTTCATCTGCCACTACAGCAAATCCACGACCGGCATCGCCTGCCCGTGCAGCCTCAATAGCAGCATTCAATGCAAGCAGATTAGTCTGTGCGGCAATGTCTGTAATGACCCGTAAGGTGCTTGAAATCTCTTCTGAACGGGAAGTCAGAATATCAATAGAGTTGGCCGTAACATTAGCAGAATTTGAGATTTCACCCATATTATCCACTACTGTCCGTATGATCTTTATACCTTCCTGACAACTTGACTGGCCTTTTTCAGCTGCTTTGTTGATCGTATCAGCTTTTCCACCCATCTCATTGGATGCCCGTAAGATACCTTCTACCAGTTTAGATGACTCGTCAGTGCGAATAGCCTGTTCCTGTGCACCACCTGCCATCTGCGATATAGCAGAAGCTGTTTCCAGAATGCTGCTCTTCATACCTTCTGATTTTTCCATCATCTGGTCAGAAGCTGCCGAGATTGTTATTGCATTTTCTTCAATAGTTTTGAAGAGCTTGTTCATATTTTTCAAGGCAATGTTAATAGCATTACCCATATCTTTCAAATCTCCTTCGGCCTGCATCTGGAACTGCTGAGTGAGATCTCCCATAGACATTGCCGTTACAATACGATTGATTTCCAGTACTGGTGCAGAAACATTTGTCAATAACAGATTCAATGCATCTCCCAGCTCTTTCCACATCCCATGTACATCTGTGATTGTTAGTCTTTCTCTAAGCTGTCCTTCCATACCTGCTGATTTTACCAGACGATTGATTTCAGTAATCAGCTCTTTCAACATCTGCTTCAAACCTCTCAAGGTAGCAATCACCTGAGCAATATCTCCATCCAGCGTTAGACCCTGCAGCTCCATTTCTGCATCCAGATTGCCTTTTTTGATTTCTTCTATAAACTTGGTAGCAGCCTGGAAGCCTACAGTGAAATTGGTTACATCTGTAGCATATTTTACAATCTTAAATGGCTTTCCATTTAAATCAAAGATTGGGTTATAGCTAGCCTGTATAAACACATCTTTCTTGTCCTTACTAATACGTTTGTACGTTGCGGCATCAAACTCTCCACGGTTCAACTTCTCCCAGAAAGCCTTATATTCATAACTGGCAGCATATTCAGAATCTATAAATATACGATGGTGCCTTCCCTTAATTTCCTCCAATGTGTATCCTACTGTTTTCAGGAAGTTTTCATTTGCAGTAATGATAGTACCATCCATATTAAATTCAATTACAGCATTGGCCTTACCAACAGCTTCTAACTGGCCTTTATAATCTGCGTTTCTTATCTTTTGTGCAGTCACATCTGTGGCCAGTTGTAGCAGTTTTACTACTTTGCCAGTAGGGTCCAATACAGGTGTATAGGTAGACGCAATCCAGACTTCTTTACCCTTACGTGATATACATTTAAAATCTCCTGACTGAGCTATGCCATTGGAAAGATTATTCCAGAACTCGTTATACTCTGCACTTTGTCCATAAGACGCATCTACCAATGTGCGATGATGCTTCCCCCTAAGTTCACTCAGCGAGTCATATCCCATCGTCTCTAAAAACAACGAGTTTGCATTCAATACAGTACCATCTTTCAGATACTCTGCAGATGCGTATGAAGAGTCAATCGCATTCATCATGGCATCTATCTCACTGCGTTGTTCTTTTTGTGTCGTGATATCAAAACGAACCCCTATATATTTGATCGGTTTTCCATTACTACCTAATACTGGCGTAATAGTCACATCTACCCAATACGCAGAACCATCTTTGGCTTTGTTTTTAATTTCGCCCTTCCATACTTTCCCTCTTGAAATCGTGCGCCATAAATCTTCATACAAAGAAGCAGGCATATCCGGGTGACGAACAATACTCTGTTTCTGACCAATAAGTTCCTCTCTTGTGTATTTGGCGACACGACAAAACTCATCGTTAACGAAAATAATATTTCCCTGCAGATCTACTTCCGAAACAATGGCAGCGTTGTTCAAAGCACTGTTTTGCCCTACCAACTCCTGCTCTTTTCGCAACATTTCTTCCTGAGTAGCAGCCATCTCTTCCATGTTCTGGCGCAATTCCTCTTCCTGTGCCTTAAGCGCATCAGTCTGTTCCTGTGCTTCTCTTGCCAGGGTTTCTGCATCCTGTTTAGCTTTGTACAATGCAGTTATATCACTTGCATAGATAGCAATGGATGTTACTTCTTTATTTTCATCAAATAGAGGAGCATGTTTTACACTGTAGTAACTATCCTGACCAGAAGTTTTCAAATGATCGATAGACTCAACAACCTCACCTGCAAACACACGATCATATATTTTCTTTTTCTCAATCTGCTCTTCGGGGCTAAACATTTGCATGATGTTAAACCCTTTTTCAACCTTAAACCCTTGTAGAGTTTCTACCAAAACACTGTTAAAGTGAACAAGTGTATAATGTCTGTCTAATGTGAGAATAGAATCACTAGAGATGTTGATCAGTTCACGTACTTCTGTTTCCTTCTTTTGTACATCACTTAACAAGCGCTGCATTTCTTCCTGCGTGGCAGAAATTTCCTCCATATTCTGGCGTAATTCTTCCTCCTGTGCTTTGAGCTGCTCTGCATGTGTTTGTGCGTCCTGTAACAAAGTCTCAGCTTGTTCCTTAGCCTGAATTGTTTCAGTTATTTCTTTGGCAAAAATGACAATAGCAATTACAGCTCCACTATCATCTTTTAGTGGGCTGTAAGTCTGAACAAAATATTGCAGGGTGCCATATAAATCAAACTTTTCAGTAATCTCAAAGGACTCACCTGCCAATGCACGGTTATAATAACCTTTATATATTTCTTTCTGCTCATCTCCAAATATCTGCAGAATAGGAAATCCTTTATCAACAGTTAACCCATAAGGTTTATAGGTATCTTTAATTTTTTGATTACATACAACTACATTGTAATTCCAGTCAATTGCAATAATAGAATCATTTGTAGCATTAATTAAATCTGTAATGAAGGCATTTTTTTCCTCAACATCTTTCAGAATACGCTGCATTTCTTCCTGTGTAGCAGAAAGCTCTTCCATACTCTGACGTAACTCACCCTCCTGCATAATCAATGCTTTGTTTAAGGCTTCCATCTTTTCAATTTCTGCAAACGATGTATTTTCGCTCAGATCTAATCCTACAACTATTTCTGATGAAGTATCATGTTTTTTTCTGCCTCTTTTTGATGTTTCAGCAGACTTATTGCCAGCAGATTCAGAAGCTTTCACAGATGATTCGCGCTTTGCCATACAAGGAGTAGTTGGAGATAAGAATAAGATTTCAATAATAAACCTTTGCAAATCTACCTTTAACCAAAGGCAACAACAATCTGATAATGAGCATTTACAGGTGTCTGTAATATTTCGTAAGGAAAAATGAAATACCATTCTATCTCATACTCAATAAGAAGAAAAAAAGAAGAACAGCAATAGGAACATTGATTTCTTCAACCTTTTCTTATTATAGCAAAAAACAGCCGTACAGGCTGTTTTTTCGCAGAAAAAAATAGTTAGGACCAACCCCTTTCACTATATATATATTACGCAGTCACATTTCAAATTATACAGTATTTTTATTTTAGCATTTGACAGATTTTCTTTTATTTGAAAAAACCAGAAAGAAGTAAACATGAAAAGAAAATAAAACCCACGTTTATTTTGCCAGTGACCATTAACTTTTTGAGTTACATTTTAGTCCCAAAAGATATATTTCTGAGTCTGTAAATCAGTAAAACGACTAATTATTTCCATTTTACCGGATACTATAAGTATTTTTTGTAACAAGACAGATATTGCAATCTCTTCTTAGGTTTATAACTTTAAGAAACTGAGTCTTATAGATAATTTTCCAAAAGCATTTTACCTATACTTTACAACCAGAAAAACGTAAAGAAAACAGCTATCTTTTAGAACAATAAAAATAGCCTTATTCAAACACTTCAATAGAACTTAATTCAGGACCTCCTCCCTGATTGGCAGATCCTGCTGCTATGTATATTCTCTGGTTGTATACCAGTGCCTGCGTTCCATGACGCCCCGTTTGCATAGGCGCTAGAGCATGCCATGATTGAGTCTTAAAATCAAAAGCTTCTGTTTGATTATGAGCTAATTTCTGTGGACTCTCTCCTCCAATAACAATAATCTGATCTCCTAAAGTAACAGACGTACAACCAGCTCTCTGTGTAGGTATATTTTGCTCTTTTGGCAATGTACGCCATTGCTTCTTTGTAAAATCATAGATATCTACTTCCGGAACAGTCAGATCCAGTACATGCCCGATTTTTTGAGTAGAACGTCTTCCTCCAGCAATAAACAACTGATTTCCAGATACAGCAGCCTGTACATGATCACGAACATGCGGAGCATCTGGTAAAATACTCCATTTCCCTGTTTCAGGGTCATATTCATCAAGCCAGTTTACATGTCCATCCCAATGACCATCTGTAATACCATTCACCAGATAAATCTTATTCTTATAGATAGTCACACCAGCAGCTCCTCTGCGACGATTGGCAGGAATTTCAGCCCCCTTACGCCACTGATCTTTTTTGGGATTATAAATATAAATATTGGGAATGGGTGTTTCATGAGGAAAGTCGCCTGTAAAAGCTCCTAATACGTAGATCTCACCTTTATAGGCAATAGCCTGAAAATGGTGCATTTCCAAAGGTACAGAAGCTAGTTTACGCCATTGATTGGAAGCTGGGTTGTAAACATACATCGACTCCTTCTTTCGTCCACCAAACAGGTAAAACTGATTATCCACCCGCACAAAGGCATTTTCACATCTTACTTCTGGTTCACTAGCAGGAGTAAGCGTTTTCCATTTTGTATCGTTCTGCAAAAACGTAAAGCTCACCAACAAGAGAGCCAACAGGCTTCCACCTATAAAAAATCTTGTATCTTTTTTCATAGCAGGTTCTATTTAACTTAATGGAACAACCTTTCCTGTTTCTATGGAACGGTAAATAGCTTCAATTACACGCATATCTTTCAATCCTTCCTCGCCTGGTGTACGAGTGGGCTTATTGGTAAGAATACACTGCGCAAAATCATCCATCTGAGCTGCCTGATGATTGAGTTGTGGCAGATTCATATCTCCTTTACTGGTTCGTCCTTTAATAGCTCCATATCCATAACATGGCCCCATTTCAAACCAACCATCTTCACAGGTAGCAAACAAGCGTTCCAGGCCTGCAGCATAACTACATGACGAGTTGGCAACAGCACCACCTGGAAACTTCAACTGCCATAAGATTGTCTCATCTACTTCTTTAAACTTCACTGAATCTGTTTTGAATTCCTGCGCCCATACAGAGACAGGCTCTTCTCCAACTGTATAGCGACTTCCTTGTAAGGCATAAATACCAATATCCATCATGGCACCTCCACCTGCCAGTGCTTTTTTCAAACGCCACTGATTGGGATCGCCAATCTTAAATCCATCACTGGTTTCTACAATCTTAACTTTTCCAAATGTTTTTTCACGTCCATATTTCATCACCTCCTGGTGATGAGGAGTATAATGTAATCTATATCCTATAGAAAGCTGGCGATTGGCTTTTTTAGCAGCATCTATCATCTGCTGGCATTCTTTCACAGATACTGCCATCGGTTTTTCACAAATCACATGCTTGCCTGCCTGCAAAGCCCGAATTGTATATTCGGCATGCATGGAATTAGGTAATACGATGTATACTATATCTATATCCTTATTATCGGCAATACGGTCTATTGTCTTGTAGTCATAGATATTCTTTTTAGGAATTGTATATTTTTTCTCCCATTCTGTTGCTTTGGAAGGAGTGCCAGTTACAATTCCTGTAAGTTTGCAAAATTTGGTTTGTTGCAAGGCAGGAGCCAGTTGGTGGGCACTATAGTATCCTAATCCCACTAAAGCTATACCTAGTGGTTTATTATCTTGCAGCAGATTTTCTGCCTGAGAAGATTCCGCCAGCCATGGTAAAAAAGAAGCACCCAAAGCCATAGTACCAGCACTTTGAAGAAAGGAACGGCGGGAAGCTTTGTGGGTAATAGAGAATATATCTGTATTTTTCATAAGTTATAAGGTATTTGTGATTTTAGTATATTGTATATCTGTAATCAGGTGAGAAAGCGCTTCTGTCTCACAAGGTATAACAAGCTGATATACAATTAAAAAATTATTATAAGGTAGAAAGATTATCACAAATGTATCTGTCTGCAAATGGAATTTCTTGTACAAATTCACTATTTTTTAGTATTTTGATTTTTATGCAACGTTTTAATCAATATGAACCATTCAATGTATTCCGTTTCGAAGTAACAGAATGGCCATACCCATTGCACAATCACAGTTATTTTGAGATTATTTTTATTGAAAAGGGTCAAGGTATTCATTGCCTGAATGAGCACCAGTTTACCTATCAGGAAGGGGATGTTTTTTTACTACGCCCTCAGGATTATCATATCTTTGCAATAGCCTCTTCAACACAGTTCTGTTACCTGCGATTTACAGAGTCTTTCTTCCAAAACAATCAGGAGCCTCACTGGCAACAGACCATTGATTATCTGTTTAATACTCCTTATCACATACATGGCAGCTTGGTCAAAATGGAAGAAGAGAAAAAGCGTTTGCACGGACTACTGGCAGTATTAATTCATGAGTATGAACATCGGCAGAAACCATTTGCAGAGAATATCCTTACTTACATCATGCGATCTGTACTAAGTTTATTGGCAAGAAATATATTTGAGCAATCTTTTTTGACAGAAAAAGAGACACCCAAACGATCACATTTACTAGACTCAATATTAGTATATGTCAGACAACATATTTATTCACCCGAAAAACTCCGGATGGAACAGTTAGCAGATCATCTGCATTATTCTGCCAATTATCTGAGTATCTTTTTCAAGCGACAAATGGGAGAATCTCTCCAACAGTATATTCTTCGTTACAAACTCAAGCTGGTAGAGAGTCGTTTGGTATACAGTGACTGGAGTATATCTCAGATTGCTTTTGAATTGGGATTCTCAGATGAGAGCCATCTCAACAAATTATTCAAAAAATATTACCAATATACCCCAGGAGATTTCCGAAAACGGATGATTGAGTCAAAAACAACAGCGGCACTAAAAGATTTTGCATAAATACCTTTCATTTGTGTATCTTTTTTCAAGTACTTACGTATCTTTGCATACAAATCACTTACTATACTTCTTTGGCTAAGCATTGTCAGAGTTTTCCTTCCTAAATTTGATCGAAACTGTTTGTAGTTACCATATAGATTAGTCCCTGACAAGACTGAATACGATAACTTTATGCAATTTCTCGAAAAAACCACATACTATTTTCCGAATCATATTGCTGAAACAAAATAGATAATCTAACTGCCTGAAGTTCCTATGTTTTTTCTTGATACCCTAACCAAAAGACTTCTTGTGTTACCCACCTGGGCAATGACTAATGTAGTAAATCAAATCCTCGACTGGGCAGATATTGATCATCCCACACGAGGAAAATACCAATCTTTACGCCAATGGGCTCAAACCAGCAGCAAACTTATTGAAGAAGTCTCATTTATATTCTGGATTGCCTGGATTTATGTTGCAATCATTATCCAATTTATGTAGAAGATTTTCGATACTGAAATAAGTAAAATTTCTAGTATACTACCCTAAGACACTGCCTTTTAGAAGATGGCACCTTATCTTCTAAAAGGTAGTGTCTTATACGCTTCTATTGGTAGCAACTCGTTGTTCTTCTCAATTTACTTAGTGTAAACTATTACTTTACCATAACTGTCAGAGTATTTTTCCTAAAAAATCCACGTTTCTTTATATTTGTACTTGATCAGGCTATTTTCCTGACATCTACAAATCATGAAGAACCACTTAGTTGTTTGCTTTCTTATATTGATTCCTCTATATGGCACTTTTGCCCAAAAACCATATGACAAGACATTGGTAGAACTGGACAGTATCATACAGAAACGCTCTACCTTTACTGTAGAAAAGCAACAACATATCCAGTACCTCAAAAATCTGCTTACAGAAGAAGACATAGAAGGAAAAACCAGGGTCTACCAAAAATTATACAGTGAATACAAATCATTTATCTATGATTCTGCTTTCGTATATGCCCAGCTACTGTTACAAACAGCTTGTTTACAACAGCATCCTGCTCAAATCAATGAGTCAAAACTAAAATTGAGCTTTCTTTTACTATCATCAGGTTTGCTACATGAATGTCTGGATACCTTGCAATCCATTCGTATAGAAGAACTTCCTGATAGCCTTCAGAAAGAATACTATAGTCAAATTGCCCGTGCCTATTATGATTTGTCTGATTATAGCCAGGATAAATATTTTTCACCTGCTTATCATAATCTGGGTAATCAATATTTAAAAAAAGCGGTTTTGCTATGTAAACCCAATACCTGGGAATATTATTACTTCCAGGGATGGTATGCCATGCGCGTACATAATATCCAAGCCGCAATAGACTATTATGAGTATTTGCTCAAAAGCTATAAATTATCATTGAACCAGTATGCTATTGCAGCATCCAGCCTTAGTACGGCTTATAAGAATCTTCACCAATCAGACAACGCTATTAAATGGATGGCACAGGCCACAATAGCAGACATCAAGGCATCTAACCATGAAACGGTAGCAGCACGTGTGCTGGCAGAATTGATATATCAGCAGGGAGAGAGTCTGAGAGCATATCAATATGTAAAGATAGCTCTCGAAGATGCTGGAGTATATGGAGCCCGACACCGGAAATTACAGATCTCTGATATATTACCTATCATTGAAGGCAATCAACTTGTCCAAACAGAAACCCAGAACAAAGCGTTGCAACAATATTCCATTGTGCTTACCGTTCTTGCAGTACTGGTAGTTTTATTTGCATTCATCATTTTTAAACAGAATAGAAGCCTTCGTCAGGCCAAATCCAGTCTGGCAGCATCTAATGAATACTTAACCGAAGCTAATTACAGAATGCAGGAGGCCAACAAAATAAAAGAAGAATACATCGGACATTTTTTTACAACCTTCTCTGAGTATATTGATAAGATTGATGCTTTTAAAAAAGCAATCACACGAAAGATAACCTCACGACGTATAGAAGAAATAGGAGATATAGTTCAAAAGATTAATCTTAAAACTGAACGGGAGAATTTGTTTTATAGCTTTGATACTACCTTCCTGCGAATATTCCCAAACTTCATAGTTGATTTTAATACCCTCTTCAAAGAAGAAGATCACTATAGCCTACATGAGAAACAAGAACTCCCTGTTGAATTACGAATATTTGCACTGATTCGGCTAGGTATTAAAGACAATGAAAAGATTGCCAAAATACTGGATTACTCTATCAATACAATCTATACATATAAGACCAAAGTCAAGAATAAATCTATAATACCTAATGAACATTTTGAAGATGAGCTACTGAAAATAAAAACAGGATAAAGAGCTTCTCATAATTTTGCAGTAAAGATTAAGCTCAAAGCAATGTATTTACGGCTCATATTCCATTAATATTTCCTAATAGCCTTTGCACACCCACCCACCTGTTTATCAGCACATTACCCATCAAACACCCCTCTATTTATCTATATTTTCATAGTATAAATTGTACATCCGCATTCTTTATAGTTGTTTTGATAGCAACACGCTTCTGTATACTGGATGATAAGCCGGAATCACTCTTGCCTGGTTGTATTCAGATAGAAGCACATTTCTTTTTTACTAATGTCAATATAGTACTTACTTCAATTTTTTATACTCAACAAAAAGGCTATCGCTCTTGGGATAGCTTTTTTATTACAGAAATTGTTATATAAATGTGTAAGACTACAAAGCTAAACTTTATTAAAGTTTTGTACGAATTGTATTGACTGCGCATGCACCTCTCTTTCGCCCCATAGCAGCTGACTATACTCCTCAAAAAAGGATCAACTCCAAAATATAGCCTTCTCTTTTAGAATGTCAGAGGCACTATAAATTGAAATTTTACCCACAAAGCATTATCTTTTTTGCTACGATTTCCCCACTGTGATATATTATCCAGATAATCTGTTTGTGTGTTAAGCCATCCTCCCTGTATTCCAGCACCATATCCATTAGGCAATAGATATATTACTCCAGCCTGTGTAGGTAAAATAGCAGAGATACTTCCATATGTTTCATTGGCAGCACGTGTATTCAGTTGGTTCTGAAAATCATTTCCATACTCATCTTTAGGATTATAACGCATAAATCCGATACCCTGACTCACATATACAATCCAGCGCGGTGTTTTTACAAGATTAATCTGTAGATCATAATTCAATGAGAAAAATGTTGTCTTAAAATACAGATTCGGCGTAGGGGTTGTTTCTGACTCACCAGTAAATACATAACTTGGATTTTGTCCTGTTATAGAGCCTATCGCCAGATTTAAATGGCCATTGACCCGATGTTTACGATTAAATTTGACTCCTACATAAAAAGCTGATGACCATTTCCGATACTGGCTTGCCAGATCTCCTTTATAGGCAGTTGGTCCTACACCAATTTCCAATAAACGTGTCGGAGAATGTTTATTGGAGGGTGATTTATCAGGTTCTTTGGTTTGAGCACCTTGTACAGATGACTGAGCTTGTATTCTCTCAAAAACTCCAAAAGTACCAGTAAATAACACCAAAAAATAAAGTAGTATTTTTTGCATATAAATAGGACGAATATATCTTTTAATTACTGGCTCTATTAGTCAAATACCAGTTCTGCTTATTTGCAACAAGCTTATATACTATATAATCCGCGATTTTACAGATTCTTTACCTAATTTCTTGTTTATTCATCTACAGGTCGTTACAAAAGTAACTTTTTCTTATAAAGCACAAAAAAAGCTGGAGTAAGTAACTCCAGCTTTAGGTCTATCAAAAATCAACTTACATCCATTTAATCAGGAATGTATTGAATTCATTTTTAAACCCATCGTAAATCTCAACAAACCGTTTCATACGCTCTCTTTCTTTTGAATGATCTTCAAATAAGCGATGTTCATAAGCAATTGGATTGGCATTAATAATTTTCTTTAATTCTTTCTCTGCTAATTTAAAATCATGTAGATGAATATCGGATTGTTCATTCTGAATAATAATCTGGTTTTGCAGATGACTAAGTGATTTTCTAAATTCCTCTAAATTGTTACGATTAGCCACTTCTATCAAACGCTTCTGAAAAATTGCAAGCTCCTGTTTATAAAAACCTAACTCATTGAGCCAAAGTGTATGCTCAAAATGCAGATCTTCGGCATGTACTTTCTGAGATTTGGCAAGTATTGTCATAACCTTTTTTATTAATTAGTTTTGACATAAAAGTAAAATACGATATAACCTGAGTAGATGATTCAACTCAGTAAAGACTGTCATACACTTACCTATATCTTTAATGATAACCAGGCAGATATCTACTTTAGAAACACATATATAAATAACAGAATATCTGGCAATTGATCAAGGAACAAATCTTATTTTCTTATAAATCAGCTTACTACAAATTGTATTTATTTCTGTATAGCTTTAAACCTGAATTGGGTTAAAAAGATGGCATTCCAGTTATTTTGTATGTGCATCAGTACTAACTTCAATAGAATATCTCCTATCCATCTTAATTTTCATTCTATCAATACCTCACTAAGACTTTTGTATAACAAAAGTTCAAATAAACTTTTTGAGTTTTTCCAGGATTTCATGCTAACATCCTGATAGCTATATTGGCTTATACAGATAAAAACATCTGATTTTATAAGGTTTTTTACAATCTTACATGTAACTTCCCCTTTCCCATCTACAACTATTTCATTTTTACTCTATTATGAAACACACAACACCCATCTCTCTGGCAATTGCCGGGGTACTGCTTGCTATCAATAGCTTTGCACAGGCTCCCAGCAAGACAACATCCAAAACCACAACCAAACCAACATCAGGTACAACGGCTAAGGTTTCAGCTCCTGTTAAGGTCACTTCTGTCGAAGGAATTACAGAATATGCATTGTCCAATGGCATGAAGGTTCTATTGTTTCCAGATCAGTCCAAACAAACTATTACTGTTAACATTACATATCTGGTAGGCTCACGAAACGAAAATTATGGAGAAACAGGTATGGCTCACTTATTGGAACATCTTGTGTTTAAAGGCTCAACTAAGCATCCCAACGTAGCTCAGGAGCTCACCGCACACGGATGTAATCCCAATGGTACGACCTGGCTTGATAGAACAAATTATTTTGAAGTATTCCAGGCAACAGATGAGAATCTCAACTGGGCTCTCGATATGGAATCAGATAGGATGGTCAATAGCTTTATTGCTAAAAAAGATCTGGAAAGCGAAATGACCGTAGTTCGAAATGAATTTGAGATGGGAGAAAACTACCCATCCAACATACTGATGCAAAGAACTGTTTCATCAGCCTATTTATGGCATAACTATGGTAACTCAACCATTGGTGCACGGGCTGACATTGAAAAAGTACCTATTGACAGATTAAAAGCTTTTTATCGCAATTATTACCAGCCAGATAATGCGATCTTACTTGTTGCCGGTAAATTTGATGAAGCAAAAACACTAAAGCTTGTAAACGAAAAATTTGGTGTAATCCCTAAACCAACCCGTAAATTACAAACTACTTATACAGACGAACCCACTCAGGATGGAGAACGGCTTGTTTCTCTTCAACGTACAGGAGACGTTCAGGCACTGTGCGCAGTTTATCACATCCCAGCAGGTGCACATGCTGATTTTCCAGCATGTGAAGTAATGACAGAATTACTCACAGATGAACCATCAGGAAAGCTCTATAAGTCATTGGTTGAAACGAAGAAGGCCAGCTATGTATATGGATACAATTTTGCCTTGCGTGAACCTGGAGTAGCTGTATACAATGCAGGTATACGTCTGGAATCTTCCCTGGATAGTGCTAAAAATATTTTTGTAAAAACCCTTAATGATTTTGCAAAGTATACTCCTTCTCAGGAAGAGGTTGATCGTATTAAAAATAAAATGTCAAAGAATGCTGAACTCACTCTCAACTCTCCCGAGGATTTTGGTATAAATTTAAGTGAATATATTGCGCAGGGAGACTGGCGGTTATTTTTCTATACACGGGACCAGATTCAGAAAGTGACTCCGGAAGATGTGCACAGAGTAGCCCAGAATTATCTGAAACCATCCAATCGGACACTTGGTGAATTTATACCTACTAAAAATCCGGATCGTGCAGAGATACCAGTTGCTCCAGATATTGCTTCTTTATTGAAAGACTATAAAGGAGGTGAAGCAATTGCTCAAGGAGAAGTATTTGATCCATCGCCTTCCAATATTGAAAGTCGGACCAAACGGGAAACAGTTGGTGGAGTAAAAATGGCATTGCTTTCAAAGAAAACAAGAGGCAACTCTGTAAATGCTCAGTTAGTACTTAAATTTGGAGATATAAATAGTCTGCAAAACAAAGGTATTGTAGGATCTCAGGTAGTTTCTATGTTAATGAGAGGAACAGAGAAGCACACACGCCAACAGATCCAGGATGAACTAGACAAATTGAAAGCACGAGTATATGTCTATGGAGGGGCAGATAAATGTGTAGTAAATATTGAAACACTACGGGAAAACCTGCCTGCTGTGCTGAAATTAGTTTCTGAGTTTATCCAAACACCTAACTTCCCTGTCGAAGAGTGGGAAAAACTGAAGCAGGAAAAGCTGGCTCAGATTGAAGAACAAAAGTCTGATCCACAGAGTATAGCCTATACAGAGCTTAACAGATATATAAACCCCTTTCCTAAAAGTGATCCACGATATAATTTCACCTTTGATGAACAAATAGCTGAACTTAACGCACTCACTATAGACCAGATTAAACAATTCCATAAAGATTTTTATGGAGCATCTAATGCAAATCTGGCTATTTCAGGAGATTTTGACGAGAAAGAGATAAAAGATCTTGTAACACAATCTCTGGCAAACTGGAAGAGTCCCAAACCTTATAGTCGTTTAACCAGAACCTACCAGGATATTGCAGCCATCAATAAATCCTTTGAAACACCTGATAAAGCGAATGCTATGTTTTTTGCTCAGGTAAAACTTCCTATCAATGATAATGATCCTGATTATCCAGCACTTTTATTAGGCAACGAAATTCTTGGAGGTGGCTTTCTTAACTCACGTCTGGCAACCAGAATCCGTCAAAAAGATGGAATCAGTTATGGTGTAGGTTCTTATGCTTTTGCAGATCAATCCGAAGATAAAATTGGAGGCTGGGGAGCATATGCAATCTATGCGCCAGAAAATGCAGGTAAGCTGGAAGTAGCCTTTCAGGAAGAAATAAAGAAAGTACTGACAGAAGGATTTACCAAACAGGAAATAGAAGAAGCAAAAAAAGGCTGGTTACAAAATAATCAGGTATCCAGAGCTCAGGATGGTTACATAGCAGGCAAACTGGAAGATAACCTCACCTACAACAGAACCTTTAAATGGGACGAAGAATTTGAGAATAAAGTCAAAGCACTTACTCCAGAACAAATCAATGCGATAATGAAGAAGTATATAGATCCTTCCAAGATCAGTATTGTAAAAGCTGGAGACTTTGAGAAAGCAAAGAAAAAGATGGGAATGCCACAGGAAGAAAAACCAGCACAGGCAGCAGGGAATAAGAAGCCGTAGCACTTCTATCGTAATTTGCTCTTATAATCTAAACTAAAAGAGGCTACTTAAAGTAGCCTCTTTTTTATAAGATCTAGTCTTTTGTTAAACTGTAGTACCAATCACCTCCATCAAAATGCAACTTTATAATTATCTCTCCTGTACAGCTTTTATAAACACCAGATGAAGCTGTTATATCTTCTCCACCAGTAGTCTGATTAGGAAATTTAACAGTGCCTGTTGTTGGATCAAAATCTATATATGCAGTTAGTTCACTATCATAAAAATTATCCAAAACAAATCGATTAGGAACGCTAGGATCTGCCGTAAGAGTTACAGGATATGCATTTCCACCATCTTCTGAAGCAGAGTAAGTACCTGCCCAATCTGAAGCACTATAAGGACAAGCATCTGAAACCTTTAGAAGTACACTATTGTTTTTACCTGCAACAAACTCAGCAACACCGCTATCACCAGTACCTACAGGTTTAGGATCAGACCCAGACCAATCAAAGGTATAATGATCATCAGTGGTAAGATCTGCACCAGCAGAAAACCAATCAGACCCGGAATTATGCACTTTTACCTGGTACTTTTGTCCTGGTTTAATAAGAGGGTAGTCAACAAAAGTCTGCCCACCATCAACCGAAAACAATAAATTCATATTGTATTTATCAAACTGTAGCGAGCTATTCGTTACCTCAACCAATGAAGAATATGTCTTTATTTTATCATCATCATCATCCTTGCAGGAAGATAATGCTAATAGAGCACCAATGACAAGTGGAACGTAATTATATATTCGTTTAAACATAATTGCTATTTATTAAAATTAAAGTCACCTTAAATTCTATACTACCTGTTATCATTTCTTCACAAGCGTTTCACTAAATCTTCTGTAATTACCTGCTGTATTTAAATATTCATAGTAAAGATGAAATGTTTTTGTAGCAGGATCATATGTTGAAGTTTTACTACTTGGAGTTATTTGTACAGCAGCTTCTGGATCACTTTCAATAGTAACAGTATTATCTTCGTTTACATAGAATAGGAATGTAATACCAGTATTATTACTAAACGGCTGCTTACCAGCTTGTTGCTTCAATACTTCCTTATCTTGTGCAACCAAAACCTTAGGATCTTCAACATAGTTAGCAGAAGCAGACTCTGCTCTTTCTAGGGTATAAGTAGATTTGTAAGCACCAGCATATGGATTACCAACAACATGGAAGTATACAAATCCATGATTTGAACTAGTAGGAAGCCCTGCATCATTTACAGCAGTAACAGGAAGCATATAATCTTTAGTAAAATCAATTTTGTCCAGATGGAATTTTACTTGAAACTCCGCATAAGTCTCACCTGATTTAATAGTAGCAGTAGTATTAACAAACTCATAAGCAGAATCAGGCATCATCTGATAATTGATCTTATCTGTAGCAATATAATCATCTAAAGCCTCTTCTGGGGTATCAATAGTAAATGCTACATCTTTGTTAACCTTACCCTGAATAGTCACTGCATATGTCGCGGTAAAAGTAGGATGCGCAGGATCATTAAGCAAAGCAGAGTTAGCAAAGTATTGAAGACCAGAGTTAACAGTAGTACCGCCATCAGGATTATAAGTCATCATCACAATTGGTGATGTTCCATCTGGAGGCATATTCATAGGGTCACCATCAAGACAAGAGGTTGCTACTACAGGAAATGCCAACAAGCACAGATATTTTAATATATTGAATCTCATATAGTCTGTTTAATAAGTTATTTAGCCCAAAAGATTAGAGAGTTAAAGGAATCAGCAGTTTCAACATTGCTTGGATTATATTGTATCTCTGATGCTGGATATAGAATTCGGGAAGGTAATCTATCAGGACGGGTACTTTGAGATACAGTTGAGGCAAATGTTGTTGTGGCAGCAGTTCCAGATACAACAGGATAACCTGTTCTTCTGTACTCATTCCATCCTTCATGGCTGTTTACCATATTAAGTGCAATATATTTTTGGGTAACGATAGCCTCCCTCTTTTGCTCTGTGGTAGTTGCCAGATTAAAATTCACAAGTCTGGAAGTAGAATTACTAGCAATATAACTTGCAGCATCAGCATCTGGAGTACCAGAGTATGATCCATTAGGGAGCATATATACATATTCAAATGAAGCAGTAATGCCAGATTCAAACAAAGCTTTTGCATCACCGGTAAGAATATTGTCAAGAGCCCCTTCTGCTTGCAGAAAATAACTTTCAGCAGCTGTAAAAAGAGGGTATCCGGCATCTGGCCCTTTCAATGCACCTGTAGATCCACCGGCTACGGTTCCTGTTCTTTCTGTACCTGGATACCAGAAGCTGCCATCAGGACTTTTAGGGATACCAGTACTTTCAAAACCAAGTTGGTTTGTTCCAGTAGACGGAAATTGATAATACATTTTAGCTCCTCTACCTGGATCTTTTAGCTTTGTACCATCATAGAATGCCAGGATGAAAGTGGAAGGAATCCATGCTTTATTACCAGCAGAACCATTATAGGCAAATCCCCAAGTATTCCATAAAGGATTTTGCTTGTTATTATCACGAGTATAACCTGGATTTATCAGGGCATCTGTAGTCAGAAAACCCGCTGGATCAAAACTAGTATTACTAAAAGTAACCTTGCCATTAGCTCGGACCATAAGCCGTAACTTGATTGTATTAGCAAGTTGAATCCAGCTAGTCATATCTCCGCCAAATAAAACATCATAATTGTCAATAGCAGCTGGAGCCACAGATGCAGCCTGTCCGGTTTTAATAGCAGCGATAGCATCATCCAGTTCTTTAGCAAGGCCTACATAAATATCTTCGCCCTTATCATAAGTTGGAGTTAACATATCAGCACCTTTCAATGCATCTGTATAAGGTACATTATTATATGTATCTACTAACAATTGAAAATCGTATACACGCATTATTCTTGCAGCAGCATTGAAATAGATATCTGCATCAACATCGGCAGTTTGGTTGATTATATATTGATAATCTTCAAGATTATCATATGTAACAGCCCATAATCCACTGTAGTTGTTGGGAGTAAATGCATACGATACGTTTTCATTAAAACCACCATATCCGCCAGCGTTGGCAGCATAACCACCCAATTGACTCCCATATGTATTATAGTTATTCAACACAAGGGCAGTAGCAGTAAGAGCCTGTGGTAATACCAGTTCTGGTGTTACTGCAGTTGGTGCGTTAGGGTTCTTATTTACATCGAGATAGTTGTTGCAGGATGACAATACTGCAGCAAACAAACAAATTACTATCGATAATTTTCTCATTTTTAATTCTTTCAAATTAATGTCTAAAATCAATTTCTTCCTGAAACATTGACAAGCTTCTTCTCAACCAATTACAGTCTCAAAGTCAATGTTGCCCCATAATAACGGGTAGGAGGTGTTTGTCCCAAGTCGTTCAAACCAGACCCATTGCCTGTCACACCTGCTGAACTATATTCAGGATCAGTATAGTAATTGTCTTTTGCCATCCACAGGAACAAGTTTCTTCCTTGTACACTAATGTTAGCGCCTTTCAGCACTTTACCAGTAAACTTGCCAGGCAGATCATAAGACAATGAAATTTCTCTTAGTTTCAGGAAGTTACCAGATGAAATATAATTTGAGGTAACGTTTCTGTTGATACCATCAGACCAGAAACCATTATTTCCATTTCCGTTTGCAATGGTCACATTTGTATTTTCAACATAGATAGGAGAACCATCTGTGTTTGTTCCGTCCTGATAAACTGAATTAGGGAATACAAAACTTTCACGTCCATATAAAGCGGTTCTGTAACCAGTTCCAGACCAGTCTAACTCAGTACCAATCCCATTGAATACTTTGTATCCACTACGGTATTCAAATAAGATAGAGAAACGGAAGTTTTTATAATTTACAACTGCATCCATGCCTAAACGATTTTTAGGAGTAGCATTTCCTAAAATCACATTGGAAGTTGTGGCAGAAGGAAGTCCTGTTGTTTTGTTCACAATGACACGTCCTTGTGGATCACGTTGATAATCCAGACCCATAATTACAGGGAACGACTGACCTGCAACAGCAGAAGAATTAGCATTTCCAGAAGTAGCTAAAGATAAAGAAGGTAATAACGCAGAAATTGAATTTACCTGGTTATTTAGGTATGAATAGTTACCACCAACCGTTACAGTCCAGTTTGGAGTTTTAATTGGAGTTACATGTAATTGAAATTCAACCCCTTCTGATGTTGTTTCACCTACGTTTGTAGTTAAAGCATTATATCCTGTACTATTTGAAACACTTGTAGTAACAGTTTGATTATCTGTACGGCTATGGAAGTAAGTTACAGCAGATGTAATTTTATCATTCCACAGATTGAAATCTAAACCAACTTCATACGTATGGGTAAACTCAGGTTTCAGATCAGTACTTACTAAAGAGTTATTTACAGAATATCCAGCTAGGCTACCATAAGGAAAACCATTGTTGGTGCCATAACTCACATTACTACTAAAAGTAGGCAGAGTATAATAAGCTCCAAAATTGGAGAAGTTTCCTGGAAATCCAGTCAAACCACCTAAGTTAACCTGACCTGTTTTTGCAATACCTCCTCTCAATTTAACATAGTTAATCAATCCACTTGCTTTCATTTCAGGGAAGATATCACTCAGAATAGCAGAAGCTTCTAAAGAGGGATAGAAGAATGAACGATTTTCCTTATTCAATCTTGAATCCCAGTCATTACGGCCACTAGCAGTTAAGAACAAATAATCTTTATAACCTAAAGTCAGTTTTCCATATACACCAACTAAACGAGTTTTGTATTCAGCTTCTGCATAGGCTGGAGTACCAGTACCATTGCTCAAGTTATATAGATCATCTACAATCAATCCACCAATTCCTGTTGTCAGATATCTACCTGTATTTTCAATCAACTGAGTACCAGCAACTAAATTAGCATTAATTACACCAAAGTGCTTATCATATTGCCCAAGTAAGTCAGTAACCAACTGAGTAGAATTGTTAGCAGTTTCTGTTACACTCGCTGGAATATCTGTTTTTGAACTTTGATCGGTATTTTTTGCGTAATCGCTATACTTGTAAGCCCCATTGAATTGCTTTTGTGTAAAAAAACGAGAAGAAATACCTTGACGGGCAATCAGATCAAGACCTCTTATAGGAGTAAATTTTATTTCCAGATTTCCAGTCAGATACTTATTTCTCTCATCTCTTCTATAATTATCTGCCATAAAATATGGGTTCTGATACCATGGGTTATAAAAACCATTTGGAGATGAGAACTTGTTATTTCTCCAATCTTTAAATTGAGTAATATCCACATTTGAAGGCATATTTAACATGTTAGAATAAATGTTAGATGTTGCCGACGAAACGTCATAATGGTCAGGAGCATAAGAAGTGGAATAAGTTACCATTACAGTATTTCCTACTTTTCTGGTACCATTCACCCGAATATTACCACGAGTATATTTATCACCAGGTGTTGTACCTTTTGAACTCACATATTGACCAGAAATGTAAAAGCTTGATTTCTCATCACCAGACGAAAGAGAAAAATCTGTCTGATTAATTAAACCAGTCTGCCAGAAATCATCATGACCAGGTTTAAAGTCATATGTAGAATATAACTGAGAACCATCTTCTAGTTTTGGCCCAAGTGGTCTCAAAGTCCCATCAAAGTGTGGACCATAGGATTGATTTTCCAGGTAATTGAAAACAGGTTTTCCATCAGGACCTATTCCATAAGCAGAACCGCCTGGCCCATAACCTTCCTGAATTTTTGGAAGGAAAGCAACTTGAGACCACTGCACATTTTGAGAAACAGTAATATCAACCTTTCCATCTTTTCCTTTTTTTGTTGTAATGATCACAGCACCATTGGAAGCCTGAGATCCATAAATAGCAGCAGCACCCGCACCTTGAAGAATGTTAACAGACTCTACATCGTTCATATTAAGTGTACCCAATACAGAACTAGGAACGATAACATTATCAATAACAACTAATGCCTGGTTATTACCGGTAAGAGAACGTTGTCCACGAAGTACAATACGAAAATCAGGATTAACACCACTACTTGTTGCATTAATTTGAGCACCAGCCACTTTACCCTGAAGACCACCAGCAAGGTTCACAGCTCTACCACCTGTAATATCTTGTGACTTTAAAATAGTTTGAGAAGTTCCCAGTTCTCTAACTCTTGCCTGAAGACCACCCGCAGTTGTTACAACTACTTCACTTAGTTCAGTAGCATCCTGTGCTAGCTTAATATCTACAGAAGAACGATTTCCAATCTCTACCTCCTGCGCTTTAAATCCAATGAAGGAAAAAACCAATACTTTATCTCCATCTCCAACAGTTAGAGAATAAGTACCTGTTGAACTTGAAGTAGTCCCTTTGGTAGTTCCTTTTACACTAACACTTACTCCAGGCAGAGGTGTCCCGTCTGTTGCATCTGTCACCTTTCCGGTTATCGTTCTGTCTTGAGCCAAGGCAAGCCCAACACATAGCAGGTATGTAAAACCTACTAGTAAAAGTTTTCTCATAAATTAAGGTTTAAAGTTTGATTAGTTTGAAGTATATGATTTAATCAATAGCTGGTCATCACTTTTCTGTTCATTGGTAGAAGATCTTAAAATATTACAATTTATACTTCGAGGCTTTAGTAACAATCATTAACTTTTATGCTGCTTTTCATATGTCTGTAGATATTATTCTGTTATAAGGTATTTACTGGGGTACACAAATGTGTAAACCACACCTTATGAGCATTAGAAAAAAAAACTACAGATAACGAATAATCAATAAATTAATACAGCAATATTGATCATTAACTAAAATTATTTCGCTAAATAAATAAAAAACCAAATTATCAACAAACAATACATAGAAATAAATTTCACTATCTTGGTAATTCTCACTTTAATTGATCGACTAACTATTACTCATGTTTGCCATCATATAGATTCTCAACTAATATTATGTACTAAATAAAATAGATAAAATACAAATACATCTATTTGTGTTTCTGCTTCAAAAGACCTGAAAACTACCCTACTAACTCCTATCCCCTATGTATATATAAGCCTCTATAAACCACATTACCCACTCACTATTTACTAAAATTTCGACCTTATCTTCTAAGATTTCCGGTCATAGCCTTACACTATTTTGATATACTTTTTATCAGCATTTTATTTTGCAAACATCTACTAGCTTTTATAAAACTTCTAGCCAAAGGCATAAACACAAAATGAAATCGTTTTAAATTGTAAAATGCGGATTATAGTAAAAACTAAAAGTTCTCAGATAACAGAGGTCATCATTTAGAGTAAATTAGTAGACAATACATTAGATGATAATACTAAATCAGAAGGGTATGATTAATTCTAAAGAGAGGAAGTCAGGTGATGGGTTACAGGAAGTAGAGATGAGTTAAACTCAAAACCAATAGATATGACAGTATATATATCCAGAAAAAATACTAAAAAGAATGACAAGAAAAGTATTAAACTGTAATCCTTCAGGATTAAATAAAACACTATAGAGTGAATAATAGAAAATAGTACAGAAAGCAAAAAAGCGGGACAAATATAAATTTGTCCCGCTTTTTAAATAAAACACTTGTAAGATTATTCCTTCTATAATTCACATACTTTTATTTTACCAAATTTTAAAAGCAAAGAAGAAGGATTCGAAATCATACAGCTCTATTTCTTTACTATAGTTTCATTTATAATCCGATCGCCATTACCTCCTACATATCTATAATTCAATGTAAATGTTTTGGTTTCCGGATCATATTTGTTAGTACCAGTTTGTTGAAAACTACTTACAGTAGCTGCAGTTTCTTTAGGGGTAATAGTGACAGTATTATCTGCATTTACTTTCAACCACATCTTATAATTTCCTGCTAAATCAGCAAACTCGGTTTCACTTGTAAATTTGTCAATAGAACTCAAATGCTTGTCCCTATTTATATCTCTGGGTAATGTTGGATGCTGAAAAAATCCAGTAGAATGGTAATCACCTTCATATGCATTAGGCAAACCAGTAATAGCAATAACTGTATATCCTACATTACTCGCGATTGTTGCACCAGAAGCATCAGTAATTGCCAATGCTAACGCATAATCTTTGCTGAAATCCAAGGTAGATGGTACAGTAACAACTACGTTAAAAGAGGCATCCTTTTCGCCTTTCTTTACAACAATCGGCCCTTCAATTGTGTATGCCTCAACAGGTAACAATGTATATGCTTCATCTCCATTAGGTATACGATAAATGCTATTATACTTATCCAAAGCAGCTTGATTCCCGCTAACGGTTACAGCATATTCTTTGTCAGGAGCAAATTGACCAGCTACAGTTACTGTTAATTCTACTTCCTTAGCAGAATCAACTACAAATTTTTCGACTAAAAGATTACCTCCTTGAGAGCCATAAAAGCTTGCAATCATTTGTGCATTCTTCGACTCTACAATATCTGTATATCCAATATCTTCAAGACACGAACTAAGACCAAAGACAAGGAAACAAAAAGCTATAATAACGTGAATATGTCTTTTCATAATTATTCATCAATACATTTGAATAGTTAATTTATTTAATCCAGAATATCTTACTTGTAAATTGGCTGATTGTCCCTTGTCCTTTTACATTAGCCGCATTGGTACTATATTCAGAAGCAGGATACAAAATTCTTACTGGCTGTTGAATACCTATAGCACGTGTAGAAAGAGGAACATCTGGTACACCTGTTCTCCTGTATTCACACCAAGCTTCAAAACCATTATAACTTGTCAAAGCCACCCACTTTTGATAAACAATTGCCTCGATCTTATCACTAGAAGAATTCCAACTAACATTAGAAATACTTTGATTGTAATAATCTGAGGCAGCAGTAGAAGCATCAGCAACACCTAAAAGCTTAAAAGATTCTGTTATACCTGATTCAAACAAAGTTTTAGCATCGCCAGATAAATATCCTCTCTGTACAGCTTCAGCTTGCAGAAAAAAGCTTTCTGCAGCAGTCATTACTACCATAGCTCTTGCATATCCATTATCATTTGTACCATCAAGTGCCTTGGGAGGATCAGCAATAGCAGGTCCAAATAAAGAAACTTTTGTAGCCAGATAGTCATCATTTCCTTCTCCAAATTCAGGTCCTCTGTATTGTCCAGTATAAGGAGCAGCTGTAGCTGTAGTTGCTAAACGAGCCAAACGAGCCATATCATTTGTACTCTTCATATTATCAACAAAGAACTTAGAATAGCAATAGAAATCTCTGTTTCCTGCTTTTTTATCTGCGGCAGTAAATCCATAAGATTCGTAGAACTGATTCATCTTGCCAGAAGATTTGGTATAGCCAGGATTAGATAATACATTCTCATCTGCACCTAAAAAACCAGAACCTTCTGCAGCAATTTTGGCAATCTGTTCCTTAATGTAATTTTCTTTTCCAGCAACATTAATCTGACGGAGAAGTATTCGCAGCTTTAAAGTGTTAGCAAATTTGCGCCATTTTGTTATGTTGCCACCAAAATAAATATCAGCAGAACCAGCAGAAGGATTATCTCCAGAAACAGGAACTGTCAAATCTACGATTGCATCATCCAACACCGTGATTAAGTTATCATAAATCACTTGTCCTTCATCATATTGTGGCCGTATAGATGCGGTTCCCTTCAAAGCATCTGAATAAGGAACATTATTATACATATCAACTAATAACTGATAGTTGTATGCTTTCATAACTTTGGCTATACCACTTAAACTTTTTCTATTGGCAGCATTTTGCTCTACATATAGATAATCTTGCAGGTTGTCATATATACCTATCCAAGTTCCATTCAGAAAGTTAGTTGTGATATCATAGGTTTTCTGTTCATTAAAACCAGAAACACTACCGGTAGGAGACCATTGTCCAACCCAGAAAGCACCTATTTCATGGTGAGCAAGGCGAGCAGCTGTATTATTTAAAGCTGCAGCAATTACTAAGTCTGGTGTTGATGAAACAGCTTGATTAGGATTATCATTTACATCAAGAAAACCTTCACAGCTACTCAATCCAATCAGCGAAATAGCCAATGCAATTGTATAAATATATTTCTTCATTGAGTTTCTTACGTTAAGGGTTGTTATTATAATACTACTTATTAAAGACCAACAGACACAGAAAAACCATAGGTACGTGTTGGAGGAGTAATGTATGTGGCATTAACTCCAACAGCATTAGTAGTAGTATTATTAAACTCGGGATCGGTATACACATTAGCCTTAGGAAGTAAAGTCAACAAGTTTCTACCTACAAGGCTAATTTTAGCAGTTTTTAATACTTTTGTCTTAGACAATAAAGCTGTAGGCAGGTCATAGCTTAATGAAACCTCTCTTAATTTCCAGAAGGCTCCACTAGTCACAAAATTCTCTCCTATATTTCTTAAATTACTGTCCCATGCACCTAAACCACCATCTTTCAATGCAACATCTTTGTTCTCAACATAGACAGGTGTTCCATCTGCATTTGATCCGGATTGGTAAACAGAGTTAGGGAAGATAAAGCGCTCACGACCATAATTTGTCGTTGGTCCAGCCAGACCTGTAAACCACATAGTTTCAGCTAAACCATGAGCTACGACATTGCCACCTCTATACTCAGCCAATGCGCTCAATGCTAGCCCTTTGTACTTAACCGTAGTAGATAACCCCAATCTGTGCTTCGGATTAGTTTGCCCCATAGACTTCAGATTAGGATCCTTAACAGGATATCCTGTGTTTGCATCTACAATAACACGTCCCTGAGGGTCTCTCTTGTAGGCAACTACTTTCATAATAGGATATTGTTCTCCTACACGGGCAAATACCTGATAAAGACTTGAGTTAACAACTCCATAATAGGAACTTAGGTTGATTTCATCCAGACCTTCATATAGAGATAAAATTTTATTATCTATATAGCTATAATTCAAATTCACATCCCACTTTAAACCATAACTTGTATTTACAGGAGTTCCTTTAAGCGTAACCTCGTATCCCCGGTTAAGCATTGCCCCGGTATTGATAGTAGCTCTTGAAAAGCCTGTTGTACCAGAGATATCAATACTTACAGTCTGATTAGTAGTCTTTTGACTATAATATGCCAACTCTAGATTCACTCTGTTATTAAACAAGCCCAATTCTCCACCTACTTCATAAGATGTCGTAAACTCTGGCTTTAATAAAGGATCTTTTATTGTGTTCCCATATGTAAATCCTGGCAGACTACCATAGGGAAATCCACCACTTGTGTTAAACACAGTCTGTAATTCATATGGACCAACATTAACGCCACCCACTTTTGTAGCTGCAGCTGTTAGCTTTGCATAAGTGATTGTGTTGCTGTTTTTAATTGCTGGAATCATATCAGAAAGAACCAACGAAACATCAACACCAGGATAAAAATAACTGCGATTTTCTGGTGCCAGAACAGAGGTCACATCCTCACGGGCGGATGCATGCACAAACAAGAAGTCTCTATATCCTAAGGTAAAATCACCATAAAAGCCCAGTAAGCGAGAAGTAAAGTTGCTTTCACCAGCAGTAGGCTGTCCTGTTAGGTTATTAAGATTGTATAATCCAGATATAACCAAAGAAGAAATACCTGCATTAACATATTTAGAGGTTTTCTGGCGAATATTATTACCCAAAATCAATGTACCAGAAAATACTCCTATATTCTTTTTCATAGTGATTAAGAAATCAGTATTAATCTGACTTTCATAAGCACTGTAATCACCAGCACTACCAGCAAGGTCTTTTGCATTGTATTTACCAGAAGCTTTAGCAAAATCGGTGTAAGTAAATTTTTCAGACCAGTTTTTTCCACTGTATGTGTTATATGTAAGACCTGCACGATAAGCAAAAGAAAGCCAACTTGTTGCCTGATAGGAAAGATCAAATCCTCCAGTCAAATATCCTACCCGATTTGAATTCCGGTTGATATCTTTACTAAAATAAGGATTATCAAAATAATCATTGTAATAGTTATTTGGGTTAGCGTAATTCAAAGAACCATCCGCATTCTTATAATCACGCCAGTTTCTATATGTTGAAATAGGAATATAAGATGGAGTGTTTAATATATTGTTATAAAAATTAGAGTTAGTAGTATTGGTAGCTACCTGAGAATAGGCCAGATTAAATCCGGCTTTTAAACCTTTATAGGTACGATCCGCATTAAAACGTCCACCAGTTCTTCTATATTCATCACCAGGCAAAACACCTTTTGTAACAACATCCTGTAAGGAAAAGAAAAAACCTCCTGACTTATCACCTACTTGGATTGAAAAGTCATTTTGAGTAGTACGTCCAACATCAAATGCTTTCCGTCTTTCATCTTTTAATGGCAAATAGGGTATTTTTTGACGAGTACCATCTTCCAACTCTCGCCCTACAGGAATTAATGTTCCTTCAACAGCTCCATCAACAGAAGACTCTACTGGCCCTGTAGTGTATTCCGGACCATAGGATTGATTTTCAAATGGAACAAAAATACGGCTATAATTCTCAGTTCCACCACCAAATCTATCATTGAACTTTGGCATAAAACTTATACTTTCCAAACTTGACGTGTTTGTAAAAGTAATTCGTGGCTCTGGAGTTGCTCCTCTTTTTGTCGTAATAATCAAGGCTCCATTTGAAGCAGAAGACCCATATAAGGCAGCAGCATTTGCTCCCTTAAGAACATTTATACTTTCTATATCATTTGGATTCAGATAATTGATAGCATCCTGAGGAACCTGTACACCATCTATTACAACCAAGGCCTGATTATCTCCAACCAAAGAACGATTACCTCTTAATACAATACGCGTTGAAGGATTAACACCATTGTTTATAGTATTTACCTGAAGTCCTGCTACTTTTCCGGAAAGTGCAGTTGCTGCATTCAATGCTTTTGCCTGATTAAGCTCATCTGACTTTACTTTGCCGACAGAATAGCCCAATTCTTTCGATTGACGTTGAATTCCTAATGCTCCAATAACCACCTCTTGCAATGAGTGAACATCACTGTCCAATGCAACATCAATTGCAGAATTATTACCAATAGAGACCTCTTTGGTAACAAAGCCAATAAAGGAAAACACTAATGTCTGAGTCTCATTAGGTACTGACAACTGGAACTTTCCATTAGAATCTGTACTTGTTCCCCTGTTCGTTCCCTTAATAAGGATATTTACTCCAGGAAGTGGGGTATGATCACCAGAATCTGTAACCTTTCCGGTAATTACCCTATCCTGTGCAAATAAATACCCAGCACAAAGCAGAAATTTTAAACAAACCAGTAGAATTTTTTTCATAAATCAAGGTTTAAAGTTTGGTTTTTGAAGAGAAACTTAATTAATCCATAGCCTATCTATACATATAAAAAAAATCACATATTTGTAAATTTCAACCAAAGCTCTTTAATCACTATTTTGTATAACATGTAATATATCTCCATCATTATTTATATATTCAGAAAGCATCTACACAGCAAATAATAATCCACGTAAAGAAGAAAAAAAACTAAAATATCATTTTGAAACCTAAAATTATTCTGCCAAATAACTAAAAAACAAAATAAACAGCAATATTATCATCGAAATAAATTTTATGTTCACCATAAATAGAAATACAACTTTATCAAACGTCTATAAAATTTATACAAATAGCATGGTGTATTGTTTAAACCATATTTTCATCAAACATGAGGCAGGCATCAAAAAGGTATATACACTGTATAAATAAAATACAATTTTTATTTACCTATATTTTTTTTAAATCCGTTTCGCGTTATTACAAGTATAGAGTTCCGATAATGTCAATCTCTTATTCACTATTGATTTATGGATATACAACAAGAACTAGAATCTAACGAACACCTTTCCTCTGTCCCTAAAGATCAAATCCAATGGTTAACAGATCATAGTGAACTCCTAACCCTAGAAATAGGAGACTATGCATTCCGAAAAGGAGATCTGGTGGATAAACTTTTTATTGTACTGAAAGGTCGCCTGCGCATTTTTTTCATGCAGGGAAATCAACAGATAGAGTTTGGGTATAATGAAAAAGGTCATATAGGAGGAAGTCTGCCCTACTCTCGTCTCCAAAAGGCCAATGGAAACGGAGTAGCAGTAGACCCTACCCTATTACTGGCTTTACATACAGATTATTTTCCAGAGATGATTCAAACACAATATGAGTTAACAGAAATGCTAGTTCATCTGATGATTGATCGGGTTAGAGACTTTACAAAGTTTCAGCAACAGAATGAAAAAATGATTTCTTTGGGAAAGCTTTCAGCCGGACTTGCTCATGAACTTAATAACCCAGCATCTGCTGTTATTAGAAGTTCAGATGCACTAAAAAAACACCTAAACTCTGTTCCTTTAAAGCTCAAAAAAGTAGTTTCCATGCAACTAACAGCAGAGCAAGTAGATCAGGTCAATGAAGTATTATTTTCTAAGATCAAAGCTGGTCCCAGAATCAATATTTCACTCATGGAAAGAACTTCTCTGGAAGATGAATTAACGGATTGGCTTGAAGAACATGGACTAAACAATGCATACGAATTAGCAGAGTGTTTTGTCGATTATGATCTGACAGCGAATGATTTAGATTTTATCAATCAGAAGGTCTCAACAAGCCATCTTTCCTCTGTGTTGGATTGGTTATGCAATGTACTTACCACAGAAAAAATGGTAAATGAAATTGCAGAAGCTTCAACAAGAATTTCAAAACTAGTCAAAGCCATTAAAGAATATTCTCATATGGATGGAGGAACGGATAAACAAAAAGTAAATTTAAGAGAAGGCATACAAAGCACCTTAACCATCCTGCAACACAAACTAAAAACAAAAAATATTGAAGTAAAACTTGATATTCCAAACGATTTACCTCAGATTAATATTAATATAGGAGAAATGAACCAGGTCTGGACTAATTTGATAGATAATGCTATTGATGCCATGGAAGATCATGGACAGCTTCATATTAAGTCCTTTAAAGATAGAAATTTTATCATAACTAAAATTGTCGATAATGGGATAGGTATTCCTGAAGAAATCATAGGAATGATATTTGATCCGTTTTTTACAACAAAGCCTGTTGGCAAAGGAACAGGACTTGGGCTTGAGATTGTACAAAGTATTATCAAACAGCACAATGGAAAGATAAAAGTTAACTCTAAACCAGGGCAAACAGAATTCAACGTTTGTCTGCCTATTGATTAATTGGTGTAACTTTACTTTTTGCGATAGTTTTAGGAAATAATTCTCAGAGAACCATACATCACACATTTACCCACTTGATTGTTTAACCGCATAGAAATGAAACAACCTATTATTATTGCTGTCGATGATGACCCTCAGGTGTTGCGGGCTCTTTCGCGGGATTTACGAAATACTTATCGAAAAGATTATAAAATTCTTAGTACAGAATCTGCTAGTGAAGCACTTAATGCACTTAAAGAATTAAAAAAGAAAAATGAAACAGTAGCCATGCTAATCTCAGATCAACGCATGCCAGAAATGCTGGGAGTTGACTATCTGAGTAAAGCCAAAAAAGAATTTCCCGAAGCCAAGAGAGTCCTTCTGACTGCCTATTCAGATACAGATGCTGCTATTAAGGCGATCAATGATGTACAACTGGATTACTATCTGATGAAGCCATGGGACCCGCCTGAAGAAAAAATGTTTCCAGTATTAAATGATTTACTGGAAGCCTGGCAAAACAACTATACTCCTGATTATGAAGGATTACGAGTTATTGGATTCCAGTTTTCCCCAAAATCTCATGAAATAAAAGATTTTCTTTCAGGTAATTTATTCCCCTATCAATGGATGGATGTTGAAACCAGTGACAAAGCTAAAGAGTTGCTGGCAACCTATTTCATTGATATGAAAGAACTTCCGGTTGTTTTGCTTGAAGATGGTACTTACTTAAAAGATCCTTCCGTGACGGAAATAGCAGAAAGACTGGGCTTAAAACCTCATGCTTCAGCCGAATTATACGATGTTGTTATTATTGGAGCTGGGCCTGCCGGACTATCTGCGGCTGTATATGGAGGGTCTGAAGGGCTCAAAACATTGCTTATCGAAAAACGGGCACCTGGTGGTCAGGCAGGTACAAGTTCACGCATTGAAAATTACCTTGGATTTCCTTCAGGTCTCAGCGGTTCAGACCTCTCAAGAAGAGCAATAACCCAGGCAACACGCTTTGGTGTAGAATTTCTGTCGCCAGCAGAAGTAGTCGATATTGAGTTACAGGATAATTACAAAATACTAACTCTTTCAACTGGAGCAAAAATCAATACCAGAAGTCTGATTATCGCTACAGGAGTAGATTATCGTAAACTTGATACCAAAGGTGTTTCTGATTTTACCGGAGCGGGTGTATACTATGGCGCAGCAACTACAGAAGCCAATGGATGTAGAGATCGGGAGGTTTTTGTTGTAGGTGGCGGCAACTCTGCCGGACAAGGAGCTATGTACTTGTCTCAATATGCAAAAACTGTCTATATTGTCATTCGTCGTCCTGATTTAACTGAGACTATGTCTCATTATCTGATTGATCAAATTAAGGATACACCCAATATCCGGCTACTACCTTGTTCTGAAATTGTGGAAGCACGAGGCAACGGGCATCTTCAGGAACTGGATATAAAAGAGCTGAACTCAGGCGATGTACAAACTTTACATGCCGATTCTTTATTTATCTTTATTGGAGCAAAGCCTTTTACAGACTGGATGCCTATCAATCTGTTTAAAGATCCTCGTGGATTTATAGAGACAGGCCGCAATTTATTTCTTTATCCCAATTTTAAGAAATCATGGAAACTGGAACGGGAGCCATATCCTCTGGAAACATGTGTTCCAGGTATCTTTGCTTCAGGTGATGTACGGGCAACAGCTATGAACAGAGTCGCCTCAGCTGTGGGAGAAGGGGCTATGGCGATCAGCTTTGTACACAAGTACCTGGCAGAAATATAACTATTATCCCATTTTATTTGATCTCTAAGCTTTTTACTGTATGTCTATCGAACCAATCGCCTGTCAACATATTCTGGATATTAAAGAACTAAAAATCGCCAAAGAGTATGTATGTGAAGAATGTATCCAGTCAGGCAGTCCATGGCTGCATCTACGTACTTGTCAAACCTGTGGCGTTACTTTATGTTGTGATTCGTCACCTAATAAACATGCAACCAAACATTTTCATCGAACAGGTCATCCTGTAGTTATCTCTGCTGAACCCGGAGAACAATGGTTTTGGTGTTATACAGACTCCAGCTTTGCGGAATATTAGGAAGGGAGAGTTTGTTTTCAGAAAAGAGATTAAAAATTTTTATTACTCAGAATACAAAAGTTTTGATTGATAGTATTACCAAATAGCCTTTACTTTGGAACATTTACTGAAACAAAACTATAATACCATTTACAGCCAATGACCAAGTTATCTGTTAATATTAATAAAATTGCCACACTGCGCAATTCTCGTGGGGGAAATAACCCCAATGTAATTCGGGTTGCACAGGATTGTGAACGATTTGGAGCAGAAGGAATAACGGTACATCCACGTCCAGATGAACGTCATATACGATATCGTGACGTTATTGAATTAAAGGAAATAGTTACAACAGAATTTAATATCGAAGGTTACCCGGATGCCAGATATATGGAGTTGGTTAAACGAGTACAACCTACTCAAGCTACTTTAGTCCCAGATCCTCCAGAGGCAATAACGTCCAGTTTTGGCTGGGATACTATCCAGCATAGAAGTATGCTTCAGGATATTATAGCAGAATTAAAAAGCTATGGTATTCGTACCTCTATTTTTGTAGATCCCATAGAAAAAATGGTAGAAGGAGCTTCACACACAGGCACAGATCGAATCGAACTCTATACTGAAAGTTACGCGACCCATTACCAGCTCAATCGTGAAGAAGCAGTATTACCATTTGCACACGCTGCCCGGGTTGCATCAGAAGTTGGTTTGGGATTAAATGCAGGTCATGATCTGGATCTCAATAATTTACATTATCTGAAAGAACATCTTCCTAATTTACAGGAAGTTTCAATTGGTCACGCCCTTGTTTGTGATGCATTATATTTTGGTTTGGAAAATACCATTCAAATGTATCTCAAAGAATTACGCTAAACATAAATCAGTCCAAATTTCGGGCATAACTTCATTTTAGCTGAAAAGCTAACAAGAACAGCTTCTATGTTTTTTATAAAAAGCGTAGAAGCTGTTTTGCTTATAAGAACTCTCATCAGCGAATAGTCTGATTAGTATTCGGATATTTTTCATGAGTGACCATACTTCCGGTCAAAGATAAAAGTGAACAGAATTCGAATATTTCAGAAAAGCAACCATAGTTCCGGTCATTTTGTAAAGTGATTTGAAGCATGGTCATGTCCTATGCTAAACAGTTTTCCAATCATTTAGCCTTCAATTGCCACTTTGACCATAGTCTAACTAGTTATCATCATAACCAGAGTTTCAGTTGCGGAACAAGATCAGTTACAACTCTGATCACTTTCATGGCTAACAAGGTCAGCTAATACAGTTGAAGTGACACTTAAAATCCCATATAGATAGAACTTTCATTTAGATCAAAGACAAACATTTAGTTTTTCGACGAAAAATTTTAAAAGGCTGTTGGAAATTAATTTCCATTCACATTACTTTGCACTACAAAGTACTTTTATATGAATCAACCCAAAGATCATCTAGACACACTACACGAAATCCGGGACCTGATGGAAAAGTCATCCCGATTTATCTCATTAAGCGGCTTATCAGGGGTATCTGCAGGTATTTTTGCGTTGTTTGGTGCAGCCGCAGCCTTTGTTATCCTACAGTCCGATTCTTTTTTCTATACCGATTATCGAGCGGCTCTGGATCATACACAGGTATTATGGCTACTTGTGCTGGATGCGGTGATAACCTTGTTTTTGTCTTTTGTTGTAGCGATGATTTTCACAGTCCGCCAAGCTAGAAAGAAAGGTCAGGCAATTTGGAGTAAAACAGCTCAGCGACTGACTATTAACATGATGATTCCTTTAGTGACAGGAGGAGTATTTTGTCTGGCGTTTCTTTATCAGGGTTATATTGGTATCATCGCTCCCAGCATGCTGGTTTTCTATGGTCTGGCTTTAATAAATGGGAGCAAATACACACTTCATGATATACGCTATCTTGGAATCTGTGAAATTATTCTTGGTTTGATTGCCACGTTTTTTATTGGGTATGGTCTTCTTTTCTGGGCAATTGGTTTTGGAATCTTACACATCATCTATGGCATAGTCATGTATCGAAAATATGAAAAGTAGTGACTTTCTCATTTCCCATCATGTATATATATATGACATATGAAAGTCAAATTTATTCTTCTGGTTATACACAGATTATAGATGCTGCACTTGCAGAAATTGATAGACTTCCGGTTAAACATCTTTACTTTCTGAATAACCATCTATTGAGAAACATAAAATTTACAGAGGGTTTGTTTGAAGGTAGGAAAGGAATGAACAGAGTTTTTCAGAGAGCTTCTACCATACTGTAATTCTAAAAGGTAGTCTGAATGAAAAAGCAGCAAAAGCTGGACTAAGAAGCTTATTTATAGGTTTTAAATCGCCTTATTAAGCAATTTAAAACCTATAAATAAGACCTGAGAAAAAAGTACCAGAAAGCAATCAAACGGCGTCATGATCTAGACATAATGATTAATAGAAGTTGTATTTGGCATGGATGAAAATACCTGTGATGTATTCAAACATACAGTTGACTGGGTGGTAGAGAATGCGATTACAACTGCTACTTTCCATGTTCTTACTCCATATTCAGGAACACAATTATATGCACATATGGAAAAGGCCGATCGGATCATAAATAAGAACTGGGATATGTATGATACCCGCCATGTTGTTACAAAACTACTAACTTAACAATAGAAGAACTGAAAGCAGAGTATGTTTGGTTTTACAGCTGGACTAATATAGTCAAAGCCAGTTGGCAACATGAAAAGCTGGAACATAAAATCAAACATCTCACGTATGCAGGTGGCTGGAAAAAGTTTGAACCTTTATAGAACTTTATCATTAAAACACAGGAATTACACAACATGCTTCCACCTCTGGAATCAATAGTATCAAAAGTAAAAAATAATTGGTCTGGACACACGAAATTAGAAACCGAAAGTATACCAGCTTCTGTTCTTGCTTATGAAAAGCTATAAAAATTGCATTTTTAACAATACTTTTACAGTGGCAGGAGCAGATCACGATAAATTCAAAGCAAAGTGAAAGAATTACTTGAAAATCTAAATAAAGCATTTGAGAGCAAAGCCCGGTTAGGGATTATGTCGGTATTGATGGTAAATGATCAAATGGATTTTAATAGTCTGAAAGAGCTATTGAATCTGACAGATGGTAATCTTGCCAGTCACTTGCGGGCTCTGGAAGAACAAAGTTACATTGCTGTCCAGAAACAATTTGTAGGTCGGAAACCTAACACAACATATCAAGCAACTGAAGAAGGGAAAAAAGCTTTCAATGAACATTTAAAAGCTTTGGAAACGCTGATTAAAAGCAACTTATAATTTTTTTACCCATCCACTTTGAAATTCAAAGTACTTTAACAACAACAATGTTTAGTATTTACCGAAGGTTCAGATCATGGCTACTAGTAAGCATTATCGAATACGCAAAACCTTTTGTCTGGCGATTTTCAGAACCATTAAAATGGGATATTGGCCTGGAAGCTATGCGAGTATATCCTCCTGAAAGTTTTGGATATAAAATAGCACAGGTGCTGGATACATATAATTTCACATTAATACCACATTATGAATCCCATGATGCAAAACATATTCTCCTTGATTATGAAATGACAGCAGAAGGAGAAGTTCAACTACAATGTTTTATGCTGGGCAATGGTCATGCAATATTTTCCGTAGTATTTGCAGTGTGCCTTGGTTTTATTCTAATGCCTGATCAATGGTGTGTATTCTATAAAGATATTTTACGAGGCTATCAAACTTCCACCAATATAAGTGCCATTGATTTCTGCCAATTACTCCCTAATGACTTAAAATCTGTACAAAAAGAACTTTTATACTCAACTCAAACAAAATAATCTGTCTATGAGAATTTCAGCAAAACATATTCTCTGGCTCACTGCTTTTAGCATTGCAATGGGCTTTTTGGAAACAGCAGTAGTAGTTTATCTTCGGGTCATATATTATCCGGAGGGATTTAAGTTCCCCTTAGCTCCTATTCACCCAAATGTTGCCCTAACAGAATTCTTACGGGAAGCAGCCACTATGATTATGTTATGGGGAATAGGTTGGCTCACAGGCAAAACTCCAGTACAGCGGTTTGCCTTCTTCCTGTATAGCTTTGCAGTTTGGGACATCTTCTACTATGTATTTCTTTATCTGCTCTTGGGGTGGCCAGAATCTCTTTTTACCTGGGATGTACTGTTTCTGATTCCGGTAACATGGGTAGGCCCTGTATTAGCCCCTTGCCTGGTAGCCATGACAATGATCTTATTTACAGGGGTAGTTGTCTGGTTAAGTAATAACCAATTTAGTATTCGTATACCACGACAAACTGTTCGGCTTTGGCTGGCAGGTTGTGTAATCGTAATTGGTAGCTTTGTCTATGATTATCTGGTTTTTGTCCAACAACACCATGGATTATCTGCGTTATGGTCGCCGGGCAAACAAGCTGCTTTGTTCGCAGAAATAGCAGTGTATGTACCAACATATTATCCATGGTGGGTCTTCTGTATTGGAGAAGCACTTTTTCTATGGGGTATCGCTAAATTTTACTTATTCAATACCCAGGCTCAGACCTCAAAACCCTATCCTAAATACTATCCATTTAACACTAAGAGAGTATCCTCAGTTTCTGAAACATTTGCAGATGAATGGGAAGGTCTTTGAGACCATCCTGCCATCTAGGCTCATCTGCATCGATGCAATACACCAACATAACTATAGCATAACTATGAAACCATCTTCTTTTAAACTTACCATTCTGTGTCTGCTAACATTAGTTTACAACTATGTTTTCTGGCAAGAAAAGTTGGGAATTAATCTATTATTATTTTCTACACTTCTGATTGCATCTCTATTTTATTTCTATCCACAAAGTTGGAAAGCTACAAATGTCAGAATCTCTACCTTATTTACCATTCTATCTCTTATCATGGTAGTCTGGCATAATTCCCTGACAAGTAAACTAGCCCATATTACCTCATTCCTGATTATGGCAGGCTTTATTCATGTCAGAGAATACAGAACTGTCTACAATGCACTGGCAAGTTATGTATTCAATTTCTTTGCTGTAATCCCTAACTTTATCAGTGAGTGGAAATATTGGTCTGAACAATCGAAGTTAAGTTCTACGAAAACAGGCAAATCGTTGTATCAATTGCGCTTCTCGCTTATCCCTCTGGTATTTTTCAGCATCTTCTTTTCAATATTCAAAATCGCCAATCCTGTTTTCAGTGACCTGAGTGATAGTTTCTTTAATTCTATTGCAACATTCTTTGACCAATTATTTGCCAATATCTCATTTGTTCGCATTCTATTTATTGTAAGTGGATTATACCTGATAGGATCTTTTTTATACTACATGTACTATCCACAACTTCTTGCAAGTGAGCAAAAACATACAAACATAATTACACGACAAAGACGATTTGTAAAAAGTCAACACATTAATTTTAGCCTTGTAGGTTTAAAAAACGAATACACTACTGCACTTATCTTAATCATATCTGTCAATGTCTTATTGCTAATTGTAAATATTATCGACATTCGTTGGCTGTGGTTTAACTTTGATTATAGCACAGCAGGGAATCTTGCCAAGCTAGTTCATGAAGGCACCTATATGCTGATTCTAAGTATTCTGCTTTCTATGGGTATTCTTCTCTTCTATTTTCGTCGTAGTCTTAACTTCTACAAAAATAACAAGCTGCTCCTCCAAAGCTCCTATCTATGGATTATTCAGAACTGTATTCTGGGGTTCTCAGTCCTGTTGCGTTGTTATCATTACATTCATGAGTATGGCTTGGCTTACAAACGTATTGGTGTTGTAGTCTTTCTAATACTTACCTATGTAGGCTTGTTCACATTGTATCAGAAAATCAGTCAGAAAAAGTCCTTCTTTTATCTGTTACGAATCAATAGCTGGGCAGCATACGGAATGTTTATTCTATTGACATTGGTTAACTGGGACGTTTTTATTGTGTCCTATAATCTGCAACATCCCAATGTTAAAATGGGTATTGACCTGGAATTTTTGCTAAGCAGATCGGATAAAACGCTTCCCTTATTGGATCAATATAAGAATCGCATAAGCAAGGAACTAGAAAGTCAGCGTATGGATGACAAATCCTATCGATTTGATAATTCTACCAAGAAGCAATACCTGGAAGATCGTATTCAGCATTTTATCACTGAATATCCTACTTACTCATGGTTATCATGGAATTATACTGACTATCAAGCTTATCAGTATTTTAAGACTACGCAGAAGTAAACAAAATGTACTCGCCAATAAAAGAAAAATTAATAGTCCATCGTGCTGACATTTTGTTTGATCAGATTCTCTGAAACTTAGATTATAGAATACCATTTCCTACACTATGAAAACTATTTTAGTAAAAGGCTTATGTTTTATAACACTAGGTTTACTCTTCAATATCTTTTTCTGGAATGAAAAGCTGGGAATAAACCTGTTGTTATTTTCCATACTGTTGATTTCAATCTTGCTGTACTCCTACCAGGAAAGTTTGAAGATTACTTCAGTAAGAATCTCAATTGCTTTTACCTTATTATCAGCAATTATGGTAGTGTGGCACAATACGCTTATTAGCAAACTAGTCTTTACCACTTCATTTATGATTATGACCGGACTGCTACATGAATATCGTTATCGAACTATTTACAATCCATTAGCAGCCTATATAGTCAATTTCTCTCAAGTGATGCCTAACTATTTCAATGGTGTACAAGCCTGGATAATCCAGTCAAAGGTAAAACATACTCAAGTAGGACGTTCACTGGCTCAATTTCGATTTTCATTTGTCCCACTGCTATTTTTTGGGATCTTCTTTGCTATTTTTAAGACAGCTAACCCCATTTTCAGTGATTTAACTGATACACTATTTCATTCTTTCTATACTCTTCTGGAGTCATTATTCACCAATTTTTCAATACCCTGGTTTACGTTTTTTCTCTCCGGCTTTTATTTGCTAGGTTCAATTCTATACTATAAGCCTTTTGATACTTTACTACAACATGAAAGCTTACAAAACAACTGGCTTGCCCGTCAGCGAAGAATGACCAAAAATAAACTACATCATAGAGTAAAAAATCTCGCACTAAAAAATGAATACACAGGAGCTTTGATTCTGGTCATCTCTGTTAACATTTTAATATTCGCAGAGAACTGTGCGGATATATACTGGTTATGGATCAACTTTGATTACAAAGAAATTACCGATTTCTCCATTCTTCTCCATGAAGGAGCAAACATGTTACTTCTGAGTATCCTTCTATCAATGGGAATATTACTATTCTACTTTCGTAAAAACATTAATTTTTACACAAAAAACACACTATTAAAACAGGCTGCCTATCTATGGATCATTCAGAATGGAATATTAGGGCTTTCTGTTCTCTTACGATGTTATTATTACTTTCATGAACATGGGCTCGCTTATAAACGTGTAGGTGTTGTCATTTTTCTAATACTTACCTATATAGGCTTGTTCACATTGTATCAGAAAATCAGTCAGAAAAAGTCCTTCTTTTATCTGTTACGAATCAATAGCTGGGCAGCATACGGAATGTTTATTCTATTGACATTGGTTAACTGGGACGTTTTTATTGTGTCCTATAATCTGCAACATCCAAAGCTTAACTCAAAGATCGATCTGGAATATCAACTAACGCGTTCGGATAAAGCATTACCAATCCTTGTTAAGAATCGAACAAAAATTCAGGATATACTTAGTACAGGAAAAATACATGATAGCAAGAGGAATCAAATTTCAATGAACGAATACCTCTACTACCGAATCGAAAAATTTCAGAAAGAATATCAGGAATACACATGGTTATCGTGGAATTATGCTGACTATCAAGCCTATCAGTATTTTAACTCAAGGAATCAATAGGATATTTTTATTTTATCTGCAGAAACATGAAATCATATTCATTGACCAACCCTGATAAAAACCATATCTATACATTTTCACTTATATACATACTCATCTCATTTGTTCACTGGTGCATTGTTATTGCATATTTCATATCAGATCAGATTAGTACGTTCATTGACATCTGGCTTCAAAAGTTCTTGTTACCGACTACCAAATTACATATAGGTGTACTTGGGTTAATAAGTATGCTATGGCATTTTCCATTAGAAGTGGTCTTATTAGTGATTAGCCTTAACCACACAATAAGGCAGGCACGTACATACAACGATTTAACATTCTTGTCCCTATGTACATTTTATTGTTTTTACATATGTACACTTATTACGCAACTCCCTGTTTTTTATTTGTATGGCTAAGTTTAGGAAACTTTTTTCCTTTAAATATCTGGTAAACCTATCTCAATATGAAAACTGAACTTACTACACCCTCTCAGATTACACCTGCATCGGAAAAGCTTGGGCAGGAAAAAATCACTCGCCTGTCTTTTCAGGAAAAGCTATCACTGCCTCTGAAAGATACATATATCGGAGCTGGACTTATATTTGTTATTCTCTCTGCTATTCTATTTGTCGGCTTTGAATGGTTAGCAACTAACAAACAGGAAGCTTTCACCCTTTTCTTTATTCATTATGTAATAGCTTTTGTATATGGATTTTCTCTATTGATAAAATGGGGATGGAAGTTCATCTCCGGACGATCCAAACAAGAGGATTTTACAGCACAGGTATTGCTCTGGCTAGTATTGAGTTTAATCAGTTGTTATGCTCTTAATAGAGAAATGTCTGTTTTTGATTCTGCTACATCCTGGTTATGTTTTTACATTGTAACCAGTGGTATAGCCTGCATAGCATTTGTCTGGAAAGATCACATGTCTTCCGTATTGCAATCAGGTCTTTATGTTATTCTTGCAGCTGCCTTACTACTATTTGTGTATCTGGCCATTTATCTGGTACCTATTTATCCTATTGGAGCAATATGTATGATTGGCATTGGTATAGGTGGACACGTATTTATCCCATTGATATTCTCTTTCATTCTATTTCGTATAGTACGTGAATCTTTTTTCCACTTCAAAAAGCCTATCCTGATCGGTCTGGCATTGCCACTGGCATTTATAACCTATTTTGCATGGCACTGGCATGCAAACTTAGATAAAATTCAAAGTATAGAAAGCCAGGTTCTTTCCCATACTAAGTCCTTGCCTAAATGGGTACAGATTTCACAAAAACTTCGTAATGACTGGGTTACTGAACGAATCTTAAAAACAGATCTGGTTTATACACCTATGCTCTGGGAAAATGGTTTTGATATATTTCCAAGCCGATCTTTTAGTGAAGTACAGGAGCATGATCCACTGGTAGTGATTGCATCAACTCTTTGGGGTCGTCCAGATTTCTCCAGAAATGAAAAAATTCAGATACTGGAATCTTTACATGATGCCAGACACGAAGCACAGAGACGTCTCTGGTCTGGTGATGATCTTGCAACCCGCCATATTGAGAGCAAAGTTAAAGTATATCCTGATTATCGTTTAGCCTATACAGAGAAGATAATCACTATTCACAATCATAGTAGCTGGAGTTGGAGAGATCAGGAAGCTATTTACACATTTCATTTGCCTGAGGGATCTGTTGTTACTTCTTTATCACTATGGATCAATGGTATTGAAGAAGAAGCACGCCTCACAACCAAAGCCAAGGCAGATTCAGCTTATACAACCATTGTAGGAGTTGAAAGACGGGACCCCTCTGTCGTACACTGGCAGGAAGGTAATACAGTCACGGTACGAGTCTTTCCTTGCCCTGCTAATGGTGATAGGCAGTTCAAAATTGGAATCACCTCACCACTTCGGGCAGAAGGAAACAGACTGTTTTATGACAATATTTATTTTCAGGGACCGACTAATTCCCGTACCAAAGAGAATACAAGTGTAGATTTTGTCTCAGCACCACTGGATGTTCTGGGATTGGAAGACTTTTCGTCTGAAGCCAATAGCATATTTTATACAAAAGGGTCTTACCAGCCCGACTTTTCATTTTCGTTCCGTACTCCAACACTCTCTAAACAATCCTTTGTCTTTCAGGGAAAAAGTTATTCTGTACTTCCTTATCAAAAGCAGTACGAACACTTTGCACTCCAATCAGTATATATTGATCTGAATAATGCCTGGACCTTACGGGAATTTGAAGAGGTATACGATATGGCTAAATCTTCGAAAGTATGGGTATGGGATGAACAATGGATACAGCTTACGAATACCAATCTATTGTCTATGTATGAGAAGCTATGGAAAAACCAATTTAGCTTGCTTCCTATTCATAAAATTGATAACCCTGAACAATCACTGATTATTTCCAAAAGTGATCATCCTTCTCCAAATCTGAATGATCTGAAAGATACACCGTTTGCGAAAGAGCTGGAATCAAAAGCGACTCTAAATCTCAAAGTCAAACTATTTTCATTAAGTTCAGAATTATCACCTTATATGAAAACCCTTGCTGAGTTACGAGTAATCCAGTATGATAGAGGAAGCACCAGCTATCTGAAGCAATTGTTCACAGAGAAGCGATTTGTAAAAAATCTGGAGGATGAACAGACTGTTACACTTCCACAGGCAGAGATACAGTTGAAGGAAGAAACAACTCAGTCCATAAACGCAAATGTAGCTCCTGATCATCTGCTCCGGTTATTTACCTATAATCACCTGATGCATGAAATAGGCCATCGATATTTTGCAAAAGACTATCTATCCGATAATCTGATTGCCGAAGCACAACGAGCTTATGTAGTTTCTCCTATTTCCAGTCTGGTAGTATTAGAAACACAAAAGGACTATGAACGATTTGGAATCAAAGAAGCAAAAAATAGCTTAAAAAATGCATCTCTCAATGGTGCAGGATCTGTACCGGAGCCACACGAATGGCTACTGATTCTTACTGCAGTTAGCATAGCAGGTTATCTATTTTGGAGACAACGAATATAATATCTGGCATATGGAATCAACTAAATCTATTTCTGAGATGTGGGATCGATGCTTGTATATTGTCTGCAACCTCATTCTTCTTTGTATGAGTCTGATCCCTGTCAACTCCCTGATTATACTTATCACCTGGAAGGATACGTTCGGAATACGAAAAATGGAATATTGGTTACTGAATATTTTCAGGGAATACAATTTACAGGAGAAATATGGATTTCTCCTGTATTTCTCTCTTTCACTTGTTCTTTTTATCTACATCATAGATTATGATGCAAAATATCAGAACTGGAATACATATAAAGGGATAGCTTTCATAGTATATGCCATCGCAATATTGAGTCAGATACCAACTCTATTACTGTATTTGTTTAGTCTGGTAACAGGTGATTTTTCTATTATTGGCAGTAGTGGCTAACTTCATCACTCAATCACTTTTTTAACCACACTATTCACTCTATGATTGGATTTTTCATTTTTCTAAGCTTACCTAGCCTTCTTTTAATAATTGATTTTATATGGTATCTGACAAAGAAGAAAAGGCTTCTGGGAACATTACTCGTCCGGATACTGGAGATTGTATCTATGCTAGGACTACCTTTATTATACATTGCAGTACTGGACTTTGACTTGAAAAATGATTGCTGTGGAGATAGTGCAACTTTTTCACCAGAACACAGGCTATCGATCTATCTTTTGATTGTATTATGTACAATAGCTTATTTCTATGCCAGTTATCGTACTCATATTGCACCTCCTATACTGGAAGTTACAGTCAATATTTTATTACTGATAGCCATTATACTAAATATTCTCATGTTATTTCATCTTAATGAAGCTTGGCTGGGACCTATAGGAAACTTACCAGTGATTCTTTTGTGTATGCACATGCTCATTAAAAATCACCAGTTATTTTTAGACTATGCTCAAACCATGAAGAATAATTCAAAACATGGCATCGAGAAAATAGCCTGGATGATTCTCTCTATGCCTCTACTCTCCAAAGTACCTGTTTTACTTGTCTTATCACTACCATTACTGGTCATTCTTTCTGCGATTCTGTTACTGTTCGGACAGAAACAGGATTCGTTTATTCGAGCTTTCACAGATACCTATAAACATGGTTTTTCTCAATTGGATTATATGTGTGAGAATGTGACTTGTGGAGGGCATTTTCTGTGTTCGGTTGCAGCAAAAGGGCATCCTGAACTAGTAAAACCTCAGCGATTGGGAGTCAGACAGAATGCCCCAATCTTATGCAATAGACAACTGCTCGTTGCTAATGCCTTTGAAGAATTAATTCAGGAGAAAATGCCAGCTACGCACAGACTAATAAGGCACGGGTACAATAAGGTGGGTGATGTAGTTCATAAATACTACAGTATCTTTAATAACCGCTATGTCGCTGATACAATCTACATTCTTATGAAACCACTGGAATGGCTCTTCGTGACAGTACTATACACTTTTGATCTCAAACCTGAAAACCGCATTGCTCAGCGATACCTTAGCCAGGAGCATAGAAAACAGCTCAATCAGCATTGAATTTTAACGAGTAATAACATGAATCCCAAAGTAGCCATCGCATTCCTAAAATATGCTATCCAATCTAATGACTTTAGCATTGGAAAGTGGATTCGTTCAGATTATCGGAGAAGCACAGGCATTGCCTTAGTCACATTGTATATATTGTTTTTCGGATATCTGGTTTCACAAACCTATTTTACACTGGATGCTCTCTCCTGGTTAGGAATTGTATTGTTTCCATATATTTTGATTATTCGTCAGAGCGGGATTTATAGTTCACGATATGGCTGGTTGCTTATGGCAATACTGAGTTGTATGATATGGTTGCCAGCCCGAACGCTACCCTTTGGTTTATTAACTATTGGAATACTCTTTATCATTGAGTTTACCCTAGGAAAAACTACACTTCTTCCTCTCCTCCTGATTGGGGTATTATCTCCTTTTTTCAGGTATACCAGTATCATCTTCAGTTTTCCTATCCGGTTACAATTGAGTAAATGGGCAGGAGCAATCTTGTCTGCCGGAGGTTTTGAGAATACGATTTCTGGTAATGCTATTCAGGTTGAGGGAACAGAGTTTCTAGTAGATGTAGCGTGTATGGGTCTGCAAATGACAGAGACATCCTTGCTGATGACAATTTTTCTAATCGCATATAACGAACGTACTCAACAACGCTATATAACGAACTCATGGGTTATTGGATTAGGCATAGTGACACTATTTCTCAATAGCCTAAGCAACCTGTTTCGCATTCTTATATTGATTGTATTTCATATATTACCATCCAATCCTATGCATGATGTAGTTGGACTGGTTTGTTTGGTGGCATATGTCATTCTCCCAATGGTATTCATTACCCAGTGGATATATAAAAAACGGAGCAAGCTCATGCACAATCATGTGCAAACCACAACAGCAACTACACATCGACCTATCTTCATTTCTACAGGCTTTGCCCTAATTGTGTTAGTCGTATTGGGTATACAACTATTTTTTAATAACCCTAAACCTGTTACTACATTTACACATATTACTACTCATCTGGCAGGTTTTACCAAACAACAATCTGCTGACGATATCACACAATTTACCAGCTCATCCATGTTGGTATACATAAAGCCGATTCCAACATTTTATGTGGCAGAACATAGCCCATTAATCTGCTGGCAGGGAAGTGGCTATACATTTAAACGTGTCGAAATGAAAACCATCGATAATGCTCTTGTATATACAGGCATACTGCAAAAAGGACAAGATCGCATTTATACAGCCTGGTGGTTTGATAATGGTTCACATCGTACAACAGATCAGATGGACTGGCGCTGGCGTATGGCGCAGGGAGAACCTGCATTCTGTCTGGTAAACGTCAATGTAAATAAACAAGAAGAGCTAGCCAATGCAGTCAGACAAATATTTAAACAAAAACTATTCAGATGAGAGATAGGCATCTTACAAAAGTGCCGGGTGAAGGATTCGAACCGTACATTAGTGCCTCTATCCACTAAACCTTCATCCACCCCTGTGGATGAGTGCCTTTACCAGTTTGGCAAACCCGGCATATTGAGGAAAATCAAAAGATAGGCACTAAGTTCTATTTCCTTTCCTTAGTGCCTTTTATGCAAAAACAGTTTTCAGGTTTATGATGCTTACTGAACAAAGTGCTCTGCCCCTGAGCTACTCTCACTGATAATATACATCCGGATAGAGTGAGAGGTTGGATTTGAACCAACGACCCTTTGTTTTAATTCACCTGACTGTTTCTGCCGATAAACTTAAGCCTGAAGCTACCAACACAACACTAAACGATAGAGGGCTATAACGCTCATGTTCAGGCTGATGCTAAGGCTAAGTTGGTATTTTTATGCCTTAAGAGACTTTTCCTTTGTGAAGATAGGAGAAGATTTTATCTGCTGTAAGCTGACTTTTCTGTACTTCTACCTCATTACACACCTTAAGAGCTTCAATCACGGCAGTCAACAATACACTACGACGACGAAGCAGTTCGGCACGCTGACGATGCGACCATTCACCAGAAAATTTCTGGAAAGTAAACTCTCCCAATCGGGTAGGTTTATCACGGGTAGCAGTTACAGGAGTGTAGTTTTTCAGATCCAGGTTTTTACTCAGATTCGGATCTTCCAGAATATATGTTTCCTTTACAGTAGTCATACGGTCACCTTTTAGCAGAGCGCTTTCAAAGATATCCCGACCAATATACATTTCTTCTGTTGTATTTTCCCAGATCTCATCATCATTCCGAACCGGAATGTTTTCATACAATTCCTTTAAGGTACCGTTTTCCAGAAAAGATTTCAAACGTAGCAATTCCAGTGAAGTAAACTCACCCCACTCCTGCCCTTCCACTACCAGTGTTGCTTTGGCAATCCCATAAGCATTGGTTAGCTCTTGACTAAACAATGCATCCAGGTATTCTTTAGAATTATCTACCAGCCAATCCAACTTCTCAGTCACAGTTGTCACTACCAGTTCGTTCTTACGTTCGTTAGGTAAATCTACCGTATCTGGCAATGCCTGATACGTTTTACGTTCTCCTCTAAATTCGCCTTGCTTGGTCTTAAAAAATTTCACATAATCTTCGATCAACTTTCTGAAAATAGATTGCAGATGATCTGTTTTAGCTAATAAAACATTCAGCTTAGTTGTCGATTTGTCTTTTGAACTCATAGTCTTACAAATAAAAAATAAATATAACGTTTCAAAGTTACAAAAAGATTGATTTTAGCCCAGCATCATTCTCAGGAATTTATTACACTTAAATAGAGTTGTATAGGTAATTCTCATTGCAACTTATTTTTTATAAAATCACGCAATGAGATTACGCCTATGAAAACAATAGATAAACTGTCACAAAAATCATTAGCTCTCCGCTATAAACTTGTACAACTGGATTTACAAATTAATCGCCTTCAAGGTCGTGTAAAAGAATTGGAAGACGAAGAACATTTCTGCCTGGCAGATCTGGACTTTCTGAAAATATACATTAAACAGTTAGAACAACTCATTATAGAAAATCCGGACCCGCAACATATTTATGACCAGCCTATACATAAACAAATTGCACAGGCTCGCAATAAATGGAATCGCACCAAAACAAAACTGGCAGAAATCCACAAACGTCAGCAAAACATGTCAAGCATAAAATTGCTTGCTAAGCTCTTTCTAAGAGATCAAGCACAAACACAGTTAGACCAGATACAGGCACTAATCCGGCAAATGGAGAAGAAAAAACGCTCTTTATAGCTTTCTGATATAACCAGTTACACTGAGATTCTAAAAAAACAGGGAAGCAGTTATATCCTGCATCCCTGTTACTTTGCTTTCATATATTAATATCCTACCAGACATTTCAACTTTCACGTCTGGCATATCATCTGAAAACTTAATCCTGCTTATTAGGCAATACAGGCTCATTTCCTATACGATACCACGCGTATCCATATCCAGGCATATCGAATTGATACAGACCTTTTTCATTTGCTTCATTCTGTCTTTTACTGATTAGATCGAAAAGCATATCTCCCCCCGCATCTTTTGCCTCTATCTCTACTTTTTGTGCATCTTCATCAAGATTATGGATTAGTATAAGTCCACTTCCATTCCATTGATACTGCATAACCAATACATTAGGAGAGCCAGAATCCAGAATCTTCCAATCTCCCTGTCCAATATGTGGATTTGATTTCCGAAGATGTATTAATTGTCGGACCCAGTTCAGCATAGAGGATGGATCTTTTTCCTGCGATTTGACATTGACATGAGAGTACCCATATTCTCCCTGGGAAATTACAGGCCGTACCGTTTTGGATGCAGTTGAAAAACCTGCATTGGGTGCATTAATCCATTGCATAGGAGTTCGTACAGACTCCCTTTCCTTCAATGTCAGATCATCTCCCATACCAATCTCTTCACCATAACGTATTACAGGTGTGCTGGGAAGAGAAAATAGAAGGCTGTATGCCAAAGCTAATCGTTTTTGATTATGAAGCATAGGCGCTATACGTCTACGAATACCCCTGTCATACAATTGCATATTCTTATCAGGCCCAAATTCTTTATACACCTTTTCCCGTTGACTGTTACTCAAACGAGCCAGATCCACCTCATCATGATTACGCAGAAACTGTGCCCACTGCACCGGTTGTGGAATATCCTTTGTAGCCTCCAGTGCCTTTGTAAGTGATTTTATTTCTCCGCTAGCCAATGCATAAAACAGATGTTGATTGACATAAAAATTAAACATCATATTCATAGCCTGTCCTTTATCTCCAAAGTAGTTCATATTCTCTTTTGGCTCTATATTCGCTTCTCCCAATATGACACCATCCGGACGTACTTCCTTCACCCAATTTCGCATCTGAACCAGTTTGTTGTACTCATGCTCAAAATTTTCACCTTTTGTCTGAGGAACTTCAATATAAAATGGAACAGCATCTAACCGGAACCCTGCAATACCTTTTTTGAGCCAATATTTTATAATTTTTTCTACTTCTGCCACTACTTCAGGATTCTGAGCATTGAGATCTGGTTCAAAATCATAGAATCGATGCAGATAATATTCGTTTGTGAGAGAATCCAGTGTCCATATTTCTTTTTGTACACCAGGAAATACCATTCCCTTATTTTGATTGGCAGGTCGTTTTGACTTCCAGACATACCAGTCACGATAAGGAGAATCTTTGCTTTTACGGGAGGCCTTAAACCAGGAATACTCATCAGATGTATGATTAATGACCAGATCCATCAGTATCCGTATGTCCTGCTTTTTAGCTTCTGAAATAAATTCTGAAAAATCATTGAATGTACCGAACCGTTTGTCAATGCCATAGAAATCAGAAATATCGTATCCATCATCCTTATTGGGAGTAGGCTGAAAGGGGGCCAGCCAGATAGCGTCAACATCCAGTGATTTCAGATAATCTAACTTTTGTGTCAGGCCTTTAAAATCACCTACTCCATCACCATCTGAATCATAAAATACTTCGACATCAAGTGTATAAATCACACTGTTCTTATACCATGTTTTTGTACTGGAGCCTGCACGGCTCAGACTAGAATCTTTATGTAAAACAGATGTTGGCATGACCAGCTTAAATGAGGAAGCAGGTGTCTGAGACCCTGAAAAAAATAGTTGCAGTAAAATCAAAGGCAGAACCAGCCAGCCAAGGCGAAAAGGAATGTTTTGCATGGCTAAAGTAAAATAATGAATATAGGAACGAAGTATAGTTTAAATAGCCTGTCTGTATATAAAAGACAAGAAGTAATCCGTTTCCGGATTACTTCTTATTCCCTACTGGGTCCATCACATGGTTTACATTAATTTTCACCTTATTGCCTGTTTCAGCAGCTTCAAAGATAGATTGCACAATACCGACATCACGCATCCCCATTTCACCTGGTACACGGGTGGGCTTATTGCTGATAATACAGTTGGCAAAGTCATCCATCTGAAGGGTTTGCTGAGGCACATTTGGCAAGTCCATTTTGCCACTACTTGTTTTTCCTTCAATCCCCTTATACTCATAGGCAGGATCAAGTTCTAACCATCCTTTAGTACCTTCTGCCCTTAGCTTATTAAACTTTTCATTAAAGCTCACTTTGCAATCAGCTGTACTGCCATCTGCAAACTGAAACTGGAAATTCATTCCTTCTTCAATCAGTTTAAACTTCTCTACATCTGTTTTAGGATGATACTTGGCAGTTACAGATACAGGAATTTCTCCTTTGGTATAAATAGCTGCCTGAGTACAATATACACCCAGATCCCGCACTGGCCCACCGCCTCCTACTCCACGGCCTAACCGCCATGGACTTTCTTCACTCTGAACCTGACCATCATCACAGATAATCTTTTTGATATCACCTATTAGCTTGTTTTGTCCAATCTGCATGACATTCTGATGGTGTGGCTCAAAGTGCAGACGATACCCGATCGATAGTTTCCTGTCAGCTTTTTTGCAGGCATCAATCATTGCCTGGCATTCCTGTACAGTCATAGCCATAGGCTTTTCACAAATCACATGCTTACCTGCTTTTGCGGCTCTGATCACATATTCCTCATGCATAGGATTAGGCAAAACTATGTAGACGATATCTATATCTGGATTATCTGCAATCCGGTCAAAAGTCTGATAGTTATATACATTTTTGTCCGGTATATTATATTTCTTTTTCCATTTTTCAGCCTTTTCCGGAGTACCTGTAACAATTCCAGCCAGTTTGCAGAGTTTTGTTTTCTCCAAAGCTGGCCCCAACTCACCTTCACTATACTTACCCAATCCTACCAGAGCAACACCTAATTTTTTACCTGATTGTAAGGCTTCTGTTATGGCATCTGCCGGACCTGGAATTGCACCTGTATCAAATGAATCAGACCCACCTGCCATAGCTGAAAAATAAGGTAGTATCAGAGCGCCAGACCAGAAACCAAAAGAAAGATTTTTCAAGAACCTCCGACGATTGTACATAGACATTTCATCCTGAAGAGATAGCTGATTGAGATTTTTCATACCGA